>NZ_QHLL01000003.1 GCF_006864535.1 Campylobacter sp. MIT 12-8780 | reverse complement strand
GACATTTTTAATCTCTTCACTTTGAGTGATGACATCACTTGTTTTTGTCGAGACATTTTGCATAGAAGAAGTGATTTGTTCTAAAGCTGCTGCTGTTTCCTCTAAAGAATGAGCTTGTGAGTTTGAACTTTGAGTGAGAGCATTGACAGCTTCTTGGAGTTTGCCACTTTCTTCACTTAAAGAATGGGCAAAATCAGATGAGGTTTTAAGCATTTTTACGATTTCATCGCCTAGTGTGTTTGTTACAACCTCAACCCTACCTGAAGCATTAGCTATCTTAGTGCTAAAATCAAGCTTGGTAAATGAGTCAAAAACTCTATTGAGTTCTTGTAAATCATTACCTATAGCTGTAGAGAGTAAATTTAAAAGTTCATTGACTGAGTTTTTCAGTGTGTTAAGTTCAGGATTGCTTCCTTCAAGTGTGATTCTTTTTGTGGCTTGTCCGTCTTTAGCGTGATTGATAACGACTAGGGCTTCTTCAACGAGCTTGGCGTCTTTTTCTATGTTGTTGCCTGTTCGTTTGATGTTTTCGTTGATAGCAGCAACAACTTGTCCTAGCTCATCTTTTGATCTTGGCTGTATCATTTTTGGTGAAGTTTTGCTTTCATGGTTAAGGTAAGCAAAAAAATCAAAAAGCAAATGGGATACATTGTCGAGTCGTTTTGAAATTTGATTTCTAACAAAAAAGAACATGATAAGACATACGACAATTATAACGATGATATTTGCAGCAATCATAACAAAACGTAGTTTAACTACAGATTCATAAACCGAGCTTGTTGGTGCAGAAACGATCAAAGTCCAAGTTGTTAAGCCATGTCCTATATCAATATTTGCCACTGCGGTGCGACTGACTTCGCCTAAGGAATTTGTGTATTCATAAAAGCCTTCGATTTGGTTTTCTATGGCGTGTTTGAGCTCATTCATCGTTGGGCTGGTATTTACTTCTCTTAAGTATTTGCCTAGAAATTCTTTCCTTGCGTGCGCTGCTATAGTAGAATCAGTCGCATAAACACCTTTAAAATCGCCTTTAAAAATTTCTTTATTTGGATCTTGTAACATAGTCGTAATGGTAGCTAAGTCGATAAACATACCCAAAACACCTATAGCTTTACCATGAGTGTCAAATAATGGTTGGTTAATGCCTACACCAAAATACTCTTTGCCATTTATTGTTTGCCAAGAAGGGCTTCCTACGGTTTGTTTGCCACTTTGCAAAGCCTGCTGCACGCTTTTAAAATTAACAATTGATTCTTCAGCTTGCAAGACTTTTACACCACCACTTGCATTGACATCTTCATCATCAACAAACACCATAAATTCGCCATTATTGAGCCTGTGTTTAGCTTTAGTGATATTATCACCAAAATAATAAGGATCTTTAATATATACATACGCAAATTGCGCCCAAATCGTAACATCAAGCATATTGATTAAGTCTCTCTCGATGAGATTTTGAGAATTTTCACTCCTATTTTGAACGAGTGCTTCTATAGCTTCGTGAGAGCTTACAACATCTATATACACTTCATCAAAAATGCCTTTTACTAGATTTGCTTCGCGTGCGGCTGCGTTTTGCAGTAGCTTGTCTGCTTCCTCGCCTTGAACTTTGCTCGTTATATTAACAACCAAAATGGTTACAACGAGCATACATATGATAAGCACCACTGAAAGCGCCACTACTACTTTTGAGCCTAAGCCAAGCCGATCAAATAAATTCATTTTTACACTCCATTTAAAAGTTTAAACGATAGATAATATCAAAACTTAAATAAATAATCAAGTGCTTTGAGCGTTTTTTTTTTTTTTGAATTTTTCGGGCTGGTTTTTTTCAAAAATAAAAGCTTTGAAAGCCTTGTTTTAAGTGTTTTGAAAGCATTGTGTAAAAAAGTGCAAAATTTTAAAAATGAGGTATTTATCAAGAAAGTTGCTTTATAAGCATTTTTTGTTCCAAACTTTTAAAATTTTAACCCTAAATTCAAAAAAATCTGCTAAACTTTTATTTATGAGAATAGATAAATTTTTAAATGTAGTCAATATCACTAAAAGAAGGGCTATCGCTGAGGATATGTGTAAAAGCGGTATAGTCAGTATCAATGGAATTGTCGTAAAGCCTAGTAAAGATGTCAAGGTTGCAGATATAATCAGTTTGAAATTTAACGATAGGATCGATACTTACAAGGTTTTAGCCTTGCCTGTGCTTAAAAATATCCCAAAAACTATGCAAAGTGAGTTTGTGCAAAAACTATGAAAGAACTTGTCCTTGCTGAAGATGAACTTGAAATGATTTGCGCGCTTTTTCCAGCTCAGGGCGTGGTGCTTTTAAGGGGAGATTTAGCAAGCGGAAAAACAACTTTAGTGCAGCATTTTTTAAAATTTAAAGGCTATGAAGAAAGCGTCAATTCGCCAACTTTTTCTTTTATGCAACACTATCAGTTAAAAAATAGAGAAATTTTTCATTATGATCTTTATCAGATAGGCTTTGAGGGCATTTTGCAAAATGGACTTTTTGAGAATTTTTTTGAAGAGGGCTTGCATTTGGTAGAATGGGGCGATGATAGCCTTGAAAAAGCCTTAAAAAAGCAGGGTTTAAAGGTGCTTAATATCAAAATTTCAAGTATAGATGAAAAAAGAAAGTATGTGATTTATGAGTAAGTTAAGCGTTGAAAATTTAGAAAAAATCATCAAAAAAACAAAGATTATCCATGGCATTTCTTTAGAAGTTAATAGTGGCGAAGTTATAGGACTTTTAGGACCAAATGGAGCAGGTAAGACAACGACTTTTTATATGATTTGTGGGCTTATTAAGCCAAGTGCTGGTAAGGTATTGCTTGATGGCAAGGATATCACTCAAGAGCCTTTAAACAAACGCGCAAAAGAAGGCATTGGCTATTTACCCCAAGAAAGTAGTATTTTTAAGGATTTAAGCGTAGAGGATAATTTACTTTTAGCCGCGCAAATCATTTATAAAGATAAACAAATTTTGCAAGAAAAAGTTGAAAAAATGCTTGATTTACTCAGCATTGAGCCTATCCGCTTAAGAAAAGGTTTAAGTTTAAGCGGTGGGGAAAGAAGACGTTGTGAGATCGCAAGATCACTGATGATAGAGCCTAAATTTTTGCTTCTTGATGAGCCTTTTGCTGGGGTTGATCCTATCGCTGTAGCTGAAATTCAAAAGCTCATTAATGAACTTAAAGCTTTAGGAATAGGGGTTTTAATCACAGATCATAATGTGCGTGAAACTTTAGCCATTTGCGATAGAGCTTATGTGATACGTTCAGGCAGTCTTTTAGCAAGTGGAAGTGCAAATGAAATTTCACACAATAAAGATGTAAGAAAATACTACTTAGGAGCGGAGTTTAAACTCCTTGAATAATGCTAAAACAAAAACAAAGCCAAAGTCAAAAAACTAAACTTTCAAATACACTTCGATCGTGGCTTCCTATCTTGCAAGCTAATATCGAGGATTTAAAAGAAAGCTTAGATGAATTTGCAAAAGAAAATCCTTTCATCAGCGTTAAAGAAAATCCTACTTTAAATGATAAAGGTTCTAAAAGAACTTATTATGAAAGCTTGCATAAAAACTCAGTTAGCGATACGCTTGAGGCTTTAAGTATAGCTAAAAAAAGTGTTTATGAGCTTTTAAACGAACAAATTCAGCCCCCACTTTTTCCTACTGCAAAAAGCCAAGAAATCGCCCTAAAAATAGTAGAATGCCTTAACAACGAAGGTTATTTTGAGTATGATACAGAAATTTTAAAAGATTATAGTAAAGATGAGGTTGAGCGAGTAAGGCAGAGGTTTAAGTATCTTGAGCCGACTGGGGTTGGGGCTGTGGATTTTAAAGAGGCTTTGCAATTTGCACTTGATGGTTTACAACTTGATGATGAGTTGTATGAATTTTGCATTTTTTTGATAAAGGATTTTGAAAATATCAAAGATTATGCCAAAGATAAACTTTATAAAGAAGCCTTAAAAGTGCTTAAAAATATCTCTACTCCGCCTTTTTTAGAGTATTTTGAGGACAGCCAGCAAATTGTGCCAGATATCTTTATCTACCGCGAAAATGGCGAGATAAAAGTCAAGATCAATGATGAGTATTATCCTGAAATTTCGCTTGAAACTGATGGAATGACGCATGAGTTTTTAAGCTCATACATCAAAGACGCAAAAAATTTAGTTGATGCTTTGGCTATGAGAAAAGCCACGCTTTATAAGGTGGGCTTGATGATTATCGAGCATCAGTATGATTTTTTTATCGGTAAAGAGATCAAACCGATGAAGTTAAAAGACTTAGCTGATGATTTAGAGCGTAATGCCTCAACCATATCAAGAGCTATAGCTAACAAATACTTAGGCTGCGAGCGAGGACTTGTGCCTTTAAAATACTTCTTCACAACAGCCCTTGATGAAGATGGCGAAACCTCAAATACAACGATAAAAGAGTATATTCAAGAGCTTATTAAAAATGAAAATCAACAAAAACCACTCAGCGATGAAAAGATACTCCAGCTTGCTCAAAATGAGTTTTCAGGCATACAAATAGGACGCAGAGCAATTACTAAATACCGCAAACAGCTTGGCATAGCTAGCTCAAGCGATAGAAAGAAAATTTATGAGTTAAGCTAATGCCTAAAAAACAACTTTCTTTGAAACAACTTTCCGTGCCGATTTTTCTTGAAATGTTCTTGCGTTATTTAACGATCATTATCAATACCTATATGGTAACGCAGTATTCAAACTATCTCATCGGCGCACTTGGAGCTGGCAATCAAATTTTAAGCATTTTTATCACTATCTTTAGCTTTTTAAGCGTAGGTTGTAGCGTCGTTATCGCTCAGGCTTTGGGGGCAAAAGATTATGAATTAGTCAGCAAAAGCATTCATCAAAGTTTGTTTTTAAACTCGCTTTTAGGTGTGGTGTGTGCAAGTTTTATACTCTTGCAGGGTGATTTTTTGCTTGATTTGATGAATGTGCCACAAGAGCTTTTAACGCCAAGTAGGATTTATTTGCATTTGCTTGGAATTTGCTTGTTTTTTGACGCTTTGGCTGCGGTTTTAGCTGCTATTATCCGCGTGTATAATCTAGCGTATTGGGTGATGTATGCAACTTTGATTATGAATGTATGCACTATAGGGATTAATTATTATGTGCTTTATTATACGAGTTTAGAGCTTTTTGGTGTGGGAATTTCAACGATAATTGGGCGTTTGCTCGTCATTATAATCCTTGCTTTTGTGTTTTTTTCTAAGATTAATTTTAAATTTAATATAAAAACGATGATTTTTTTAGATTTTAGTGTTTTGAAAAAGATCTTAAAAATAGGGCTTTTTAGTGCTGGTGAAAATCTTATCTGGATCGTGCAATACACCATTGCTTTTTCTTTTGTGGCAAGTTTAGGCGCATCAAATTTAAGCGTGCAGACGATTTATTTTCAAATTTCTATGTTTGTTATGCTAACAGGACAGGCTATAAGTGTGGCAAATGAGATTATCATCGGCAAGCTTGTGGGTGCAAACTTTTTAAATGTGGCATATAAACACACTTGGAAAGCTTTTTATATCAGCATTATTGCGACTTTAAGTGTGGTGTTAGTTTTTTATTTTTTGCAAGGATTTATCATGCAAAAGCTTGGTTTAAATGATGAGCTTAAAGCTTTAATGCAACCACTTTTCTTGCTTTCGCTTTTTTTAGAGCCTTCAAGAACCTTTAATATCGTTATGGTTAATTCCTTGCGTGCAAGCGGGGACGCTCGTTTTCCTTTTATCATGGCGTGCATTTTTATGCTTGGTGTTTCTTTGCCGGTGGCATACGGGCTTTGTTTTTATGCACAGCTTGGAATTTTAGGTGTTTGGATAGGCTTTTTGTGCGATGAGTTTTTAAGGGGCTTAAGCAATGCTTGGCGTTGGAAAAGCAAAAAATGGCAGGGAAAAGCTGTAGTATGAAATATGGCATAAAAAAGGCTTTTAAAAAAGGCGTGCTTCATTTTGAAAATCTTGAATTGAAATTTGAATACAAAAAGATCAAATACCTCCGCCTTAAAGCAAGTAATGATGGAGAATTTAAGCTTAGTATTCCACTTTCTTGCACTGAAAGTGAAGTCTTTATGTTTTTGCAAAAAAATCAGACTTGGATTGATAAGCATTTAAAGCGATTTTTAAATGCAAAGGCAAGCTTGCAAAAAGATACAATCAGCTTTCTTGGCAGGGTTTATACACTACGTTTTGATGAAAATTTTGCAAAAACAAGACTTTATAAAAACGAACTTTTAGCAAAAAATGAAAAAGATTTAGAGCATTTTTTCACACAGCATGCCTTGCGAATTTTTAACTTTTATATACAAAAATATCAGCCTTATTTTGAAAGAAAAGTAAGTAAAATAAGCATTAAAAAAACTAAGACTTTATGGGGTTCTTGCAATCATCGCTTTGCGCGTATAAATTTAAACTTAAGGCTTATTCATAAGCCTTTAAAGGCTATTGAATATGTGATTTTGCATGAATTAACACACTTAAAATTCCCTCATCATCAAAAAGAATTTTATGATTTTATAGAGCAAATCATGCCAGATTTTAGGAAAAGGCAGAAGCTACTTAAAGGCTTAAATTTCACACAACAAATTTAGAGTATGTTTATTTAAGCGAGCTTTTGTTAAAAAAATGCTATAGTATAGCTTTTTAAAAAGGATAATAAGTGTTTTTAAGATTTGACTTTACTTATATAAGTGATAATGATTTTTTGGAGTTTTTGTTGTGCTATTATGCAAGGGATTTTGCCTTTGCTTTGCGTAAAACTCAAGATCATATCATCTTTGATGTGAAGTCTGATGAGGCTGGACTTACTGACTTTTGCAATCATTTGAATTTTATCGCTAATTCAGTTTTTTTGCGTCATTTTGAGGTTAAAGCCTTAGAAGATGAGTATTTTATACAAGAAGAACCAAAAAATTTGGCTGATTTTACAAAAAGGGATTTTTTAAGTTCAAAAAATTTAAATGCTTATATTGAGAAAAACGAGCTTGAAACAAATGAATGGTCGTGTTTTGTAGATGATATGCTAAGTTTTGATGAAAAAGAATTTGAGCCTATCACTAAAGAAAATTTTAATGTCTTGCTTGATAAAAGCGCAAATGTGCTTAAAAACGCCAAGTATTTAGTGCTTAAAAATGCTTTTGGTGTGTATAAAATTAAGCTTTTTGATGATGATTTTAAGGCAAGTTTTTTAATGCCTACTGATTTAAAGGCTTTAAACTCAGCCTTTGTATGCAGCAATGAAAACTTAAAGCTTCTTGCAAGTCTTGAAAAGCCTATAATGAAGCTTCGTTTTAGCTCGATATTTCGTAAAAACCACTCCACGCCACAACATGAATTTAAGGTAAAAATGGCATATAATTTATTTTTATTTGCACTAGGCTTAAAGCTTTTTGAGGAAGGTTTTAAGTTTTTAAGCTTTTTTAAGCTTGAGCATTTTGAAGATGAACTTGAGCATTTTGAAGATGAACTTGAGCTTTTTGAGTTTGAAAACCAGCTTGTGATCGTGCGTGGGCTTGATTTTATCAACCAAAGAGCAAAAGAACTGATTTTAAGCAAAGAAGATAAAAATTATGCACGTATTTCTTATATACTGAGCGATTTTAAGCAAGAGTCTTTATTGCTTGATTTGAGTAAGACTCAAGATGATATTGTGCTTTTAAATAAGGAACTTAGGCTTTTAGAGCTAACAATGCCAAGTTCAGCAAAACAAATGTATGAAGATATTTGTGCTGATATGATTGGAAAACGTTTGTATGATAATTTCGCCCTTCAATTTGAGCTTTTGCAAGGTGAGTTTGAGCTTGAGAAAAGCTTTTTTTCACTGCTTGGCTTAGTTGGGCTTATTTTAAAGCTTGATGATAGCCCTCAAAAAGCAGCTGTAAAGCTTTTAGAGCTTAGTGATGAGAGTAAAATTCCTCGTGGGGTAAAGATTGATTACCGCTTTAAAGAACACTCAAAAGAATTTGATTACACACGTACTTTGCGTTCAGTGATGAGCTTTTTATTAGCCGGTGTAGAAGCTACTAATATAGCTTATGGAGCAGTAGAAAGCTTGGCATTTTTCTTAAGGGATTTTTATGATGAGCTAAGAGAGAAAAATCAAGCTCAAATTGTTATCCTTTCAGGCTCTTTGTTTGAGCATAAAAGCTTACTTAAAAATGCCTTAAAACACCTTAAAAACTGCAAGATAGCTCATGCACCCCTTTATATATAAGCTTGAAATTTCAGGACTTGTGCAAGGGGTAGGCTTTCGTCCTTTGGTGTTTAATTTAGCTCAAGAATTAAAGCTTAAAGGCGAGGTTTTTAATGATACAAAGGGCGTGGTGATCTTTTTAAGCTGTGATGAGGCTAAGCTTGAGCTTTTTTTGCAGTCTTTAAAAGCAAATTTACCAGCCCTTGCTCGTATAGCTCACATTCATATAAGCATACAAAAAGCAAGGCAAGCTTATATTGATTTTAGTATCACAAAGTCCAAACAAAGCCTTAAAACAAGTGCTATATTAAGTGATTTTGCACTTTGTGAGGCATGTAAAAATGAATTTTATGATCCAAAAAATCCTCGCTATCATTATCCTTTCATCACTTGCACGCATTGTGGGGTGCGTTTTTCTATCATCAAAAAGCTTCCTTATGATAGACAAAATACCAGTATGGCTGAGTTTAAGATGTGTGAGTTTTGTCAAAGCGAATTTAAAGATCCAAAAAATCGACGCTTCCACGCCCAGCCTATAAGCTGCCCTGAGTGTGCTATCAAAGTGCATTTAAAAGATAGTGCGGGCAGGGTTCTTGCAAGTGATGAAAAAGCCTTTAAAGAAAGTGCAAGGCTTTTAAAGCAAGGTAAAGTGCTTGCTATTAAGGGAATGGGTGGTTTTCATTTGGTATGCGATGCCTTAAATGAAAAGGCGGTAAAGCTTTTAAGAGAGCGAAAACACCGCCCTTTTAAGCCTTTAGCCTTAATGTGTAAGGATATGCAAATGGCTTTAAAATTAGCCTTTATCACGCCAAAAGAAGAAGAGCTTTTAAACTCTATCTTAAAGCCTATCGTGCTTTTAAAGGCTAAAAAAATGCCAGCACAAATTGCTTTTGATACTGATAAAATAGGCATTATGCTAGCTTACACGCCCTTTCATCTCTTGCTTTTTGAGTATTTTTCAAACCCAATAGTGGCTACAAGTGCTAATATAAGCTCTGAAAGCATTATTTATAGCGAAAAAGCCTTGCTAGAAAAGCTTAATGGGGTGTTTGATTATTATCTTGATTATGAAAGAGAGATTGTCAATGCAAGTGATGATAGCATAGCTTGTGTAGTAAATGATGAGTGTATGTTTTTACGCACTTCAAGAGGGATAAATCCAACTTATATAGAGCTTGATGAGAATTTTAAAAATGAAACTGCCCTTGCTTTAGGGGCTGAGCTTAAAAATCAATTCGTGATCGCTTTTGATAATAAGCTTTTGATTTCTCCTTATATAGGGGATTTAAAAAGCTTAGATACTAAAGAACGTTTTGAAACACTTTTGGATTTTTTTCGCAAAAGTTATGATTTAAATTTTACGCAAGTTATTAGTGATAAGCACCCGCATTTTAGCCTCAATCAAGACTATAAAAAAGCTTTTAAGCTCCAGCACCATTACGCTCATGCTTGTGCTGTGCTTTTTGAGCATGGTTTTTATACGCAAAAATTACTTGTTTTTGCCTTTGATGGCACTGGGTATGGCGATGATGGTCATATTTGGGGAGGAGAAGTCTTTCAAGCGAGCTTAAAAGAGTATGAAAGAGTGGCTCATTTTGATGAGTTTAAGCTTATCAATGCAGATATTACACAGATTCAAAACTTAGCCTTAGGTTTTATTTTAAAATATGATTTAGAGCAAGAAGCTTGTGATTTTTTAGCTACTATAGACGCTAAAAAATGGGCAAATCTTAAAAAAATTTATACCCAAAGCAAGCTTTATACAAGCTCTTTAGGCAGGATTATTGATGCTTTTGGGAGTGTGATTTTTGATAAAGAAAGACTTGATTATGAAGCACAAATTGGGCTTTTAATGGAAAAATATTATGATTTTAGCTTAAATTATAGCTATAATTTTGAGTTTAAAAATAATCAAATTTGTGTTAAAAATGCCTTTTTACAAGCCCTAAAAGATGATAAAAAACACGCTTGCACAGGCTTTTTAAATGCACTTGCAACTTGCATTATCAAACTTTCAACGCTGTATAAAAAAAAGCTACACTTAGATGAGAAACTGCCAGTTTTACTTTGTGGGGGCGTTTTTCAAAATACAACTTTGTTAACTTTGCTTAAAAATAGGGGTTTAAATTTTAAAACAGGCTTAAAATTTCCAGTAAATGACAGCTCTATAGCACTTGGACAAATGGTGCATTATTTAAAAAAATAATTCCACTTTTAAATGCCTTTAAGCTCTGGAAAATAAAGCTTAAGAGCTTTTTGTATATGATCTTTTGCTTGGAGCAAAATGGCTTTGTTTTTTTCTTTAAATTCTTTACTTGAGTAAAAAAGAGGGTAAGCTATGCTAATAGCAGCAAGAATTTCTTTGATTTTAAGCAGAAGCTTTAAAACTAAAACTTCTGCTTAATTGAGGCTTTGTTTGCACTTGGATACAAAATACATTGCTTTAAAAAACAATGATCAGCTTAGTATTTATATGAAAAACTCATCACATAGGTGCGTCCTCTGGCATAGTTGTTCATGGCTAAAGGATCGGCTGTGCTATTCATGGTTTGGTTATATGAATTTAGGGCGTCTATGTATTTTTCATCGAGCAAATTTTGAATTTCTCCTTTGATGATGAAATTCTTAAAAGGTTCAAAACTTGCATAAAGATCAAGTATGATAGGCTGACTTGGTAAATCTTGAGTACCCATAGCCCACAATTCTTGCCAACCTGTATTTGCTGGCGGTCTTGTGTTATTATCTGGCATAAAAGCACTTGGATCGATTCTTTTCATCTTACCTGTATAAGTTGCTCTTGAACCAAGTATGAACTTTTGATTAAAAAGCCTTGTTCCTAAATCAAGCACAGCATAATCCTCTGGTAGTTCTGAAAATTGTGATTGAGCCAAATTGATATGAGAAGCTTGAGAGCCATTAGCATTTGCTTCACTTTGAGAAACTTGCCTATCAGTGTTTTGGTGCGTGTAAGTAAGCTTTGTGTAAAAAAAGCCCATGTCATATCTTAATTCAGCTTCAATACCGCTAAAAATAGCCTTTGTGTTTAGAGGTAGGAGTAAAAAAAGATTTTGCCCATTTGGGTCTGCATAATTATCACTATTAATCACATTTTGATTATAGATATAATCTTTTATATGGCTGTAATAATAACCGCCTTAAAGCCAAAGCTATCATCTTCATGCAATAAGCCTTGAGTAAAGCTGTTAAAGCCTATCTGGTAAGTATTTGCTAGCTCAGGTCTTAAGCCTGTGTTTAAATCTTGAAAATTGCGATCTGAATAATTAAAAGTACCTGAAAAAAACATTTCTTGGACATTTGGAATTCTATATGTTCTTGAGTAGCTCACAAAAGGTGTAAAAAGAGTATGAATTTTTGCTGCAAGCATACTTGAGATATTAAAATTGTTAAAATTCTTTTTAAAAGCCCCTGCTTCTTTTGGAGAACAATAAGCATTAAAATCCTGACAAACACCTTGTCTTATAGTGCTAAGCTCTGCAAATACATAGTTTAAATTCAAAGAAAAATCCCAAAAATTACTGCTAAAAGCATTATCAAGGTATAAGGTTTTTATGTTTTGCTTGCCATCTGGAGCAAAGCCGTATTGAAAATAACCGGGCATATCAGTTGAGCCATCATTTGAGCTGTAAGATTGATCCCAATCTAAGCTTTTAGAATAAGAATTACTCATAAAATTTACTCCAAAAGTGGTGCTAAGATCAAGATTTTGACTTAAATTTGAAGTAATAGTGTTGCCAAGATTAAACATTGTGGCTGTGTTGTAGGTAATACCTTTCATATTTCCTACCGGAGTACTCATGATTTTTACATTTTCATTGTAATGCTGACTTGCTTCGTTTCGAGCGAGGGCTAAATTTATATCAAGTATATCATTTGGATTATATCGGTAATTGATTTGATAATTATTCCCTATTAATTTTCTACCTGCTAGATTATTATCATATCTTCTATACTGCAAAGTAGAAGAATGCGTTTTATAGGCTAATTCAAGTTTAGCAAGCTGATTTACAGGCTTTTGAGTAAGACTTTGGGGATTAAAAGCATAAATGGAACTATTTGGATCATTTGGATCAGATGGAACTATAGTGGTTTCATCTTCGCCTATCTTATAGCCTTGTGAGAGCTTGCGCCCGCTATAAGCATACATTAAGCCCACATAGCCAAGATCAAAATCATACTTTCCAGCTACAGCTCCCATGTAAGATGGTCCTAGCGAATTTGTGCCGTAGCTATACTTTGCCATTACACCAAAAATATTATTTTTACTCACTATATCTTTTACACCTATAGTGCGTAAATTTGCACTTCCCATTAAGGCATTGCCACCATTTGCCCCAGAAAAAGTGCCCCTTTCAATATCTACGCCAACGAGTAAATTTTGATCCACCATAGCCCCAAAAGCAGAAGTGCCACTTACCCTGCCACCTCCATGATACCTACCTTGTTCCTCACTCGTGCCAAAAAAGGTTTGAGGCACGCCATCGATCATGGTATTTACCCTGCCAAGTCCAGTCATACCTCTTATATTAACCGAAACGCCACCTTGTGAAGGATCAACTTGCGTATAAGCACCCGGAGTCTCTCTTATAATATCATCAAGGCTTTGAGTAGAATTATTAATGCCTTCTCTTGAAGAAACAGCTCCAGCATGAGTAAAAACTTTCTCTTCGTTACTAAGCTGTGATCCACTGATTTCTAGGCTGTCAAATTCAAGTATTTCAGTATTTGTAAGCCCCCCCCCCCTGTGTAGCATTATTCTCAGCTAAAGCTAGCGTTACAGCTAAGCTTAAACCAAGACAAATTCTTTTCATTGTTTTGCTCCCTTTTTGTCTTTAAATTTTCAAAAGTAAAATGATAAATCATAAGAACTTAAAAATATATTAAAAATAATAAATTTTATCAATATGTGTTTTTGTAATAAAATAGATGAAAAATTTAGTTTTTTTTAAATAAGTAGATTAAATCGACTTTTTTTGTTGTAAAAAATAAGCTAAATTTAGCTAAAATTTAGCAAAACTTCGCTATTATCCAAAGTTTATTTTAGTTTAATGAAAGGAATTACAAGTGCCAACCATAAATCAATTGGTTCGTAAAGAACGCAAAAAAGTTTTGGAAAAGTCCAAATCTCCAGCGTTAAAGAATTGTCCGCAAAGAAGAGGAGTTTGCACTAGGGTATATACAACAACGCCTAAAAAACCAAACTCAGCTTTAAGAAAAGTTGCCAAAGTTAGGCTTACAAGTGGTTTTGAGGTTATCTCTTACATCGGTGGTGAAGGACACAATCTCCAAGAACACAGCATTGTGCTAGTGCGTGGAGGTAGGGTTAAGGACTTACCGGGTGTGAAGTATCACATAGTGCGTGGTGCTCTTGATACTGCAGGGGTTGCTAAAAGAACAGTTTCTCGTTCTAAATACGGGGCTAAAAAACCTAAAGCTGGTGCTGCAAAGTCTTAAAAAGACAAAGTAGCTAACACAGACAAAGCCTTGTTTTGCTTTTGTTTGAGTAAAATTTTATATTTGAAGGAAAAATGATGAGAAGAAGAAAAGCTCCGGTAAGGGAAGTCTTACCTGATCCGATTTATGGAAACAAAGTAATTACAAAATTCATTAACTCTTTAATGTATGATGGCAAAAAAAGCACTGCTACAAGTATAATGTATGGTGCTATTGACGCCATTGACAAAAAAAACCAAGAAAAAAAAGGCATTGAAATTTTTAATGAGGCTATTGAAAATATCAAGCCTATCTTAGAAGTCAAATCACGTCGTGTTGGCGGGGCTACTTATCAAGTGCCTGTTGAGGTTCGTCCTGCTAGACAACAAGCCCTAGCTATACGCTGGATCATTTCTTTTGCAAGAAAAAGAAGTGAAAGAACCATGATAGATAAGCTAGCAGGCGAGTTACTTGACGCTGCAAACTCAAAGGGTGCTTCATTTAAGAAAAAAGAAGACACTTATAAAATGGCTGAAGCAAATAAAGCATTTGCTCACTACCGCTGGTAAGAAAGGATAAAAAATGTCGCGATCTACACCACTTAAAAAGGTGCGAAACATAGGAATAGCCGCTCATATAGACGCAGGTAAAACCACTACAAGTGAAAGGATACTTTTCTTTACTGGAATGAGCCATAAAATAGGAGAGGTGCACGATGGTGCTGCAACTATGGACTGGATGGAGCAGGAAAAAGAAAGAGGTATTACCATTACTTCAGCGGCTACGACTTGTTTTTGGGATGGCTATCAAATCAATCTCATAGACACTCCAGGACACGTTGATTTTACCATAGAAGTGGAACGTTCTATGCGTGTTTTAGATGGTGCTGTGGCAGTATTTTGCTCAGTAGGTGGAGTGCAACCTCAAAGTGAAACTGTTTGGAGACAAGCTAATAAATACGGCGTTCCAAGGATAATCTTTGTCAACAAAATGGACAGAATAGGGGCAAATTTTTACAATGTAGAAGATCAAGTAAAAAACCGCTTAAAAGCTAATCCTGTGCCTATTCAAATTCCAATTGGTGCTGAAGATGATTTCAAAGGCGTCATTGACTTAGTTACCATGAAAGCTTTAGTTTGGGAAGATGATACTAAGCCAACTGATTATGTAGAAAAAGAAATTCCAGCCGAGCTTAAAGAAAAGGCTGAAGAATACCGCACTAAAATGATAGAAGCAGTTAGCGAAACAAGCGATGAGCTTATGGAAAAATACTTAGGCGGAGAGGAGCTAAGCGAAGAAGAAATTAAAGCTGGTATAAAAGCAGGTTGTCTAAGCCTTAGCCTTGTGCCTATGCTTTGTGGAACAGCCTTTAAAAATAAAGGCGTGCAACCTTTGCTTGATGCTGTAGTGGCTTACTTACCAGCTCCTGATGAAGTCGCAAATATCAAAGGCGAGTATGAAGATGGCAGTGAAACTTCAGTAAAAAGCACAGATGATGGCGAATTTGCAGGGCTTGCCTTTAAGATCATGACTGATCCTTTTGTGGGACAGCTTACCTTTGTGCGTGTGTATAGAGGAAGCCTAGAAAGTGGCTCTTATGCGTATAATTCCACTAAGGATAAAAAAGAAAGAATAGGGCGTTTGCTTAAAATGCACTCAAACAAAAGAGAAGAAATTAAAGTGCTTTACGCAGGCGAGATCGGTGCTGTAGTAGGACTTAAAGATACCCTAACAGGAGATACTTTAGCTAGTGAAAAAGACAAGGTTATACTAGAGAGAATGGACTTTCCAGATCCGGTTATTTCTGTGGCTGTTGAGCCAAAGACTAAGGCTGATCAAGAAAAAATGTCTATAGCTCTTAGCAAACTTGCCCAAGAAGATCCAAGCTTTAGGGTAAATACTGATGAAGAAAGCGGACAAACCATCATTTCAGGTATGGGCGAACTTCACCTTGAAATCATCGTAGATAGAATGCTACGCGAATTTAAAGTAGAAGCTGAAGTAGGACAACCTCAAGTTGCCTATAGAGAAACCATAAGAAAAAGCGTAGAGCAAGAATACAAATACGCCAAACAATCAGGCGGACGCGGACAATACGGACATGTATTCTTAAGACTTGAACCAATGGAAGCTGGCAGTGGATATGAATTTGTCAATGATATCAAAGGTGGTGTGATACCAAAAGAGTATATCCCAGCTGTTGATAAGGGTATACAAGAAGCCTTGCAAAATGGTGTTTTAGCTGGCTATCCGGTTGAAGATGTTAAAGTTACTGTGTATGATGGAAGCTATCATGAAGTGGATTCTTCAGAAATGGCATTTAAACTCGCAGCTTCTATGGGCTTTAAAGAAGGAGCAAGAAAAGCAGGTGCTGTTATACTTGAACCTATGATGAAGGTTGAAGTGGAAACTCCAGAAGAGTATATGGGCGATGTTATAGGCGATCTTAACAAAAGACGCGGACAGGTAAACTCAATGGACGAAAGAGGTGGCAATAAAATCATCACAGCCTTTTGTCCTTTAGCTGAAATGTTTGGCTACTCAACTGACTTGCGTTCTCAAACCCAAGGACGCGCGACTTATAGCATGGAATTTGATCATTATGATGAAGTGCCAAAAAATGTCTCTGAAGAGATCATCAAAAAAAGAAATGGCTAAATAAGCCTTTAAATCCTAGCTTGTTTTTTCAAGCTAGGATATTCAAAACCCAATTCCAACCCCTTAAAAATAAAAAGTCCCCGTAGCTCAGCAGGATAGAGCGCAAAATTCCTAATTTTGAGGTCGTGAGTTCGAATCTCGCCGAGGACACCAGCTATACAAGTTGTTATCTTAAACTACCTTAAAAGCAATACAAAAGCACTGATACATAAGCAAGTAAGAAATGAAGAAAGCAAAGCTCCAAAAATAAGACTTTTCATTATCCACATTTTTATTTCTGCTTTTTCATGTAAAATCTTTTTGTAGTTTAATCCATATTCAAACGCACTATATCGTATGAGTAAAAAAAGCATATTTAATATCATTAAAATCAAAGAAATAACAAGTATAGCAACAAAAATTGCGCCTTGAAATTCAAAAAAAGTATCATCTATAAACACACAAAGATAAAATCCAGCCACGCCAACTATACAATTTCCAAAAAATTCCCCAACAAGAAAATAAAAATTGATAAATTTGCTTGTGTATTTTATAAAGTTAAGCGCATAAAAGCACAATACATTAACAATAAACATAATGCCGATAAAATTTAAAACAAGGTTAAATACTATCACACTGCTTATATAAACTAATCCGCCATTCATTTTTTTGCTTTAAATTTAAAGATATATATTTTATCATAATTTTATAAAACTATCATTTTAATTTAAAATGCGAATTTATCTCATCGCTTGCTAAGATTGACAAGTTTTATATCTATTTTAACCAAGATATTATTTTTATGAAATTATGCTTATTTTTGATTTACGATTTTGATTTACAATAAAACTATGAAAAAAATATACTGCTTGATTTTTCTATGTTCTCTCATTTGTGCTGATAAGCATAATGATGCTTGGAAAAAATACGAAAGAAATATCACGCAAAAGCCACATCAACTTGAAGAGCAAGCACCGAATTTTCAAGATAGTTTAAATAATTCTTTGGCTCAAGTGCTTGAATTTGGAAATTCTACAGATCAAACTTCCTCAAATTTTGATTTTAACTCTCAAAGTTTTGAGCTTAAAAATATGAATTTATTATATGAAAACCAATACGGCGTTTTACTTTTCCAAAAAGAATTTATGATCAATCAAGAGTATTTAGATTATTCAAACGGCTTGATTAACCGCTACCAGCAAGGCAGTATGCTTTTTGGACTCAATGGCTTTGCTGATAGAGTGCAGGAAAAAAACAGCTATAGCCTTGGCACAGAGTTGGGTTTTGGCTCTTATTTTAGGGCTTATACGAATTATTATATTTTCGATCAAGACGAGCTTAATGACGAGCAAAAGAGAAATTTGCAACTTGGCTTTGCCTTTGTCTTACCCATATACACGCCACTTGGCTTTGATCTTAGCAAAGATGATGAAAAAGTGCGTTACACGCTTAATTATTCGCCATTTTCAATTTTCAATTTCAGCCTTAGTCAGCAAAAGCTAAAAAACCCAGCCCAGATCGATGATACAGATACAAGTTTGCATTTTGGCTTTAAGCTTAACTATAAAGAAAATTTTTTAAAACAGCTTAAAAGAGATCAAAATAAACTTTTTGAACTTGATCAATATGAGTTTTATAAAAGGAAAAATTTATAAATTTTTCATTGCAAAAGATAAGATAAATATTTAAGAAAATAAAAACAAAGATACTAAATACCAAATTAAAAGCAATGATATGGATTTAAGCAGATTGACTTTAAAACACAACGCTAACAAATAAAACAACTCTAAATATTTTATTATTAATTTAAACTTAATTTAATATTTTTATATATAAAAATATTATTTATGTATAAAAATTTGAATTTAGAGTTTATTTTAAAATATTTTTTTAGATAGATTAAAATAAAAATATCTTTCAAGCTGAAATATTAAGCATAAATATCGATAAAATTTAGTAAAAAATTTAATTTATAATTATATTTTTAATTTTATTATAAAAAATATATAAAAAAATTCTTAAATAAAATTTTATTTTAAGGAAACTAAATATATAATTCTTTGATTTTTTACAAAAGGAGTGAAAATGAATGCAGCAAATTCAAGCTTTATTATGTTGTGTGCTTTGTTGGTGCTTTTGATGACGCCGGCTTTGGCTATGTTTTATTCTGGTATGGTGAGGAGTAAAAATACCTTAAATACCATTATGAATTGTTTCATCGTTTTTGGTGTGATTACTTTGCAATGGGTTATCATAGGCTTTAGTCTTGCTTTTAGCGAAGATAGCGGGGCAGGGTTAGTTGGGGGCTTTTTAAATGTAGGACTTGAAAATATCAGCGGATATAACGCTGCTGGAGTGCCAAATATACTTTTTGTCATCTTTCAGCTTATGTTCGCTCTCATCGCTTCAGCTATCATTACTGGTTCTTTGGTAGGTAGGATCAAGCTTGGAGTTTTGGTGGTGTTTTTGATCTTTTGGAGCACTTTGGTATATGATGTTTTAGCACATATGATATGGAGTAGCGAGGGCTTTTTGCTTCAAAGAGGAAGCTTAGACTTTGCTGGTGGAGGCGTGGTGCATATAAGTTCTGGGGTTGCTGGACTTGTGGGAGCTTTGCTCGTAGGAGCAAGAAAAGACAAGCCAAGTAAGGCTTCAAATAACGCTCATTCTATACCTTATGCATTTTTAGGAGCGATTTTGCTTTTTATCGGTTGGCTGGGTTTTAATGCTGGAAGTGCTGGAGCAATCGATGATATAGCGGTAAATGCCTTTGTAGTTACCATACTTTCAGCCTCAACTGGCTTTTTGGTTTGGGTTTTGGCTGAATGGCTCATACACAAACGCCCAAGTTTGCTTGGTGGTTTAAGTGGGCTTGTAGCTGGGCTTGTTGGCATTACACCAGCATGCGGATATGTTGGCGTAACAGCTTCTTTAATCATAGGGGCTTTATCGGCTGTGTTTTGCTATGCTGGTTTAAGTTATATCAAATACAAACTTCATCTTGATGATACCCTAGACGCCTTTTCTTTGCACGGCATAGGCGGTGTTTGGGGTGGCATAGCTACTGGACTTTTTGCAAGCGGGGGTGTTAATCCAGTCGTTGTGGCTGATGGAGCTTTGGGCGAGGGCTTGCTTGTCAGCGGAAGCTGGGATTTGCTTTTAGAACAAATTCTAGCTATAGGCGTTTGTATAGGACTTTCAGCTTTTGTAAGTTTTGTTATCTTTAAGTTTATCTCGCTTTTTACAAGTTTAAGAGTAGAAGAAGAGCTTGAATTTGAAGGGCTTGATCGTAGTATCCATGGAGAAAAAGCATATAGCTTGAGTTGATTTTTGAGCCTTTTGGCTCAAAAATTGTAAAGATTTTAATATCTTGTTTTTAACTTCGCAAATTTTTAAATCTACTTGTTTTGATTTTTAACTTTTATCATCTTTATAATATATTTTTTAAAATTTAAGTTTTTTTAAACAAAGCTTAAGGGGGGGGGGCATTATAATAATAACTTTATTTTATTTTTAAGGAGAAGACATGCAAAAAGGATTTGCAAAGGTATGCGGTGGCATTGCTCTTTTGGCGGCTTTAACAAGTGGTGTTTGGGCTGAGGAAAGCGGAGGATTTTTTGGTGTTGATGTGGCAAGAGGGCTTGCAAATCAGACAATTGAGCTAAAAACTAAAGATGGTGATGTTACAGGAAGCTATAAAAATTTAGGTTTAAAAGGTCCAAGACTTGGTTTTATAAGTGGTTATAAGCACTTCTTTACACCAAAATTTGGTATAAGAGGCTATGGAAGCTTTAATTATGGGGCTTTTATGGGAGGAGATAAAAGAAGTGATGAAGATGTATATATGGGTGCTTTAAGCATAGGCGCTAATGTTGATGTGATGTATAATTTTTGTGATTGTGATGGGAGAATTTTTGGTGCATATGCTGGTGTAAATTTAGGCTATATAGACTACCATGTTCAAGATGTTGGCAGTGTTGAGGGTATAGATATGGGGCTTACTTTTGGTTTTAGAGCTGTGTTTAATGAGCGTCATAGCTTTGAAATTTACAGAAGATTTGCTAGGGGCGTGGAATTTCCGGTTGAGTTTGTTGATAAAGACGGCAAAGCAAGCTATCAACGACAAAAAATCGTCCAACCAGATACAACCGGCATTCGCTATGTTTATAACTTCTAAAAACTAAACTCATAATTGACTTGGAAATTTTTCAAGTCAATTTTTACTTTGGATACAATGTAAAAGTATCTTGAATAAAAATTTCATCATTAACAGCGTTTTGGCTGTTTAAGAGTATGTTGATATGAGCGATGATGAGCTTATCTTTGCTTAAATTTGCGTCTGTATTAAGTTGAGTAAGCTTAAAATTCTCACATTTACCCAATGGGTAAAAATACCTAATAATGATAAAATCATTTGCATTTGGGTAGTTTAAACTCACGCTTTCAAGGCAGTCTTTGCCCTGAAGTTTAGCTTCATACAAAAAAAGCTTTGAAAGCTCTTTAAAATCCTGCAAGAGAATTTGGGCTTGAGTATGTAAAATAGCATCTTTTAGCCTTTTTGGTATGTAGCTTGTTTGCTTGAGATAAAAGATGAATGTAAAGCTAAAAAAGGCGAGTAAAGCAAGACTAGCAAGCAAGATATAAGCTTTTTTCATAGCAAAAGCTCTTTTTCTAGGCAAATGGGCTTTGTTTTATCAAAAAGACAAATTTTCATGGTATAAGTTGAAGCGTTTTGGCTGATGGCAAAGCTTTGCACCCCTTCTAAAAGAATGGCTTTTTGGGATTTTGTGCTTGAATAAGGCGTGTATTCGTAGCTAAGTGAGTTTTGTTGAAAACTTATAAATATATTTGCTTCAACAAGTTTGTAAAAGCCTTTAAATTCAGTATTTTGGCTAAATTTAAGCCTTGTATCATCTAAAACTTCAAGTTCATAAATTTGCTTTGTTTCAAGGCTGTAAAGGTATAAAAAGGGATTTTTTTGGTTCCTAAGGGCGAGTTGTTGGGCTAAAACTCCAGCTTGTATTTTTTTGTTGTTCTTTGTGATTTCATAGATAAAATGACTTTTAGGAGCATAAAAGCTTTTGTTTTGATCTTGAAGCAAAAGCCCTGAACTGCCGATAAAAGTGTGTAAAGAATGTTGTAGCAAGATACTATTTTTATCCTCTAAAAGACAAGATATATTTTGAGAAGAAATTTGAAGTTTGATACAATGTCTTAAGAGTTTTTCTATGAGCGTAAAGCTTGAGTGAAGCTCTAGGGCTTTTTGACTTTGCTGTGATGTATATAAAGAAAAAAGATTTTGTAAAGGTTGAAAGATGATAAGTGCAAATATGCAAGATAAAACAAGCACTAGCAAGCATTCAAAGAGGCTAAAAGCTTTTTTCATCTTTAAATTCCGCCTCATAATGTCTATGCGCTGGCTTTAGGCTTTTAAGTTTAAAGGCTGAGTTTGAGTTTGTTTGCTCCTTGAATTCAAGCTCAAGAAGTTCATTGGGTTTTAAACGCAAGGGCTTTAAAGGCTCGTTTTTAAGCTCTTTTTGGGCTTCATATAAGCTTTGCAAAGAGATGTTTTGATTTTTAAGAATTTGGTTTAAGGCAAAATAAGCAAAAGAAAAAATTAAGGCTAAAGCAAGTAGGGCAAAAACGCTTTCAAGTAAGGAAAATGCCCTAGTCATTAAGGTTGTTTGCGCTTGCGTGAATGGCTTTAAAAAAAGCTGAGCGAAGATTTTTGTCTTCTAAAGCACGCACGCCCTTGATCGTAACGCCACCGGGAGAACAAATTTGTTCTTTAATGAGGGCTGGGTGCGTATCTTGCACAAGAGTGGCAAAACTTTGAAAGCTTGCTTTTGTGAGCTTTGAGCTTAAATCAGCATTTAAGCCCTCATATACACCAGCATTGCTTATGCTTTCAGCCACCATTGCCAAAAAGGCTGGAGCGCAGCCACTTAGTGCCATGGCTGCATTCATTTGGCTTTCTTTTTCAAGCTCAAAAGCTTGTCCGAAGCTTTGCAAAATGGTTATAATTTCATCTTTAAAAAGCTCATTCTTGCAAATAAAAGGCGTAGTTGAAGCCTTAAAAGCTGCTGCGGTGTTTGGCATTATGCGGGCGTAATTTTGAGCTTTTATCGCTTCCAAACTCTTAAGATCGGTATTTGCAAGCACAGATATAAGCAAGCGAGCCTTACCTTTGAGCTTGTTTGCGACTTCATTGAGGGCATAAGGCTTAAAAGCAAGTATAATGTCCTTGCCTTCTAGGTTAAAGTCTTCATACAAAAATGTGCTAAAACCATCATGTTTTAAGGCTTCAAGTTGGGCGATGTTGCGTCCTACAAAGCTGATTTTATACTTGTCTTTTAGCCCTTTTGCAAGAGCTTTAGCCATAGTTCCGCTTGCAAGGATAAAAAGTTCTTTCAAAGCCTTAGTCTTTCTTTACATAGTTTGAAATTTTATCCGCTTGAAAATACTCTGGATAAGTTGCTGAGTCTAAGATCACTTGAACTAAGGAGTTATTATCCCAATTGATCACGATAGGAGCGAGGAAATTTAAACTTGACTCACTTAAATCCTTATGCATAGCCATAATGATATAAGCTTCTCTTTTTGAATCAGCATTTAAACCAAGCAATTCTTGATAATATGTTGGTATTTCAAAGTCATAGCCCGGGCGGATCACTTGAGCATTGACAAGCACGAATTTAAAGTCGCTTCCATCTAGACTTTTAAGCTCGGCAAAAAGCTCATCTACTGGCTTAAATTCCATAGTTTTAGTTTCTTCAAACCCTAATATAGGGCATTTTACAGCAAGATTCATCTTTGCATCCTTTGTTTTTTGATTTAGAATTCATTTAAGAATTCTACCATAAAATAAGCAAAAGGGGTTCCAAAAAACCAAATTATTTATTTTTTTTTACTATAATTTTGAAAAAATCAAATAAAATACAAAATATAGGTAAATTTTTATGAAAACACGACTTCTTTTTTTCTTGAGTGTAAGTTTTTTATTTTTAGCATGTAGCACGAGAAATGACGAGCTTTACAACCTAAGTGCTTTGCAGTGGCACGAACAAATCATCAAAGATATACAGGACAATGATCTTGAAAAAGCTGATGAGCATTATACTTCTATGGCAAGCGAACATAGTGCAGATGCTTTACTTGAACCTATACAGCTTATTTTAGCTCAAATGCATATTGAAGAAGAAGAATACAAGCTTGCTGATTTTTATTTGGAAGAAAATGCAAAAAAGTTTGGAAATTCTCAAAATCTTGATTTTATCCGTTATTTGCAGATTAAGGCTAAATTTGAAGCCTTCGCTCAGCCAAATAGAGAGCAAGCTCTTTTGCTTGAGGGCAGGGATCAAATCGCTACATTTTCAAAGACTTATCCACAAACTGAATACGCTCCTTTGGTGCAAACCATGCTTACGAAATTTAACCTTGCTATTTTTGCCTTAGATGAAAACATAGCCAGCCTTTACAAACGCACAGATAGAGAACAAAGCTATGAAATTTATCAGCAAAGATTGCAAGAGTCTGAATTTAATGATGTGCCTATGATTAAGGCTAAAGTTGCTTGGTATAGACGAATTTTTGAATAAGGAAAAACGATAATGCAAATGGTGCAAAACTACCCAGCCAAACTTCCTGTTTTGGTTGAAGATGAACTTTTTTTATACCCTTTTATGATAACGCCGATTTTTTTAAGCGATATTGACAATATCAAAGCCCTTGAGCTTGCGCTTAAAAATGAAAGTATGATTTTTGTCGCTCCTTCTAAATTTGAAGGTGCAAGAACCTTTAATGAAATTTATGATTGTGGAGTTATAGGCACGATTATGCGTAAAGTGCCTTTGCCCGATGGACGCATAAAAATCCTTTTTCAAGGTTATGCTAAGGGTAAGATCATCAAACAAAGCGGACAAAAGCCTTTGATGGCTGAGGTTGATTTGATCCAGCAAAAAATTCCAGAAGCGAGCAAAAACGAAGCCTTGCTTGCTGTTTTAAAAGAAAAAGTGCGTGCTTTAGCTTCAATGAGTCATTATTTTAGTCCTGATTTGTTAAGAAGCATAGAAGAAGGTGTTGATAGTGCAAGGATTTGCGATCTTATCTTAAATACCATACGCATTAAAAAGCAAACTGCCTATGAGTTTTTTATAGAAGTTGATTTAGAACAAAAAATGCTTAAACTCATAGCCTTAATCGCTGAAGAAATAGAAACAAACAAACTTCAAAAAGAGATCAAAAGTAAGGTGCACTCAAAGATCGATAAGGTTAATAAAGAATATTTTTTAAAAGAGCAATTAAGACAAATTCAAAGTGAACTTGGCTTTGATGCGCAAAAAGAAGATGAGGCTAGGGATTATCATACTAAGCTTGAGGCGAAGAAAAAATTCATGTATGAAGAAGCCTATAAAGAGATTAAAAAGCAGATTGAAAAATTTGAACGCATTCATCAAGATAATTCAGAAGCAAGTATGCTTCAAACCTACATAGAAACAGCCCTTGAAGTGCCTTTTGAAAAGCTAGCGAAAAAAAAGCTTGACATCAAAGAAGTAAGCAAACAGCTCAATAAAGATCATTACGCCCTAAATAAGCCAAAAGAAAGAATAGAAGAGTATTTTGCTGTGCGTGAGCTTTTGGAAAAAAGAGGAGTTGCTGATAAGGACGGCGCTAAGGTGATCTTGTGTTTATATGGACCTCCTGGTGTTGGTAAAACAAGCCTTGCAAACTCAGTAGCTAAGGCTTTAAAAAGAGAACTCATACGCATAGCTTTAGGCGGACTTGAGGATGTGAATGAACTAAGAGGACACCG
Organism: Campylobacter sp. MIT 12-8780; assembly: GCF_006864535.1. NCBI lineage: Bacteria > Pseudomonadati > Campylobacterota > Epsilonproteobacteria > Campylobacterales > Campylobacteraceae > Campylobacter > Campylobacter sp. MIT 12-8780. Next base: position 196,936 of record NZ_QHLL01000003.1, on the reverse strand, counting down.
CCGCACTTATATAGGAGCCATGCCAGGACGCATAGTCCAAGGTCTTATAGAAGCAAAACAGATCAATCCTGTTGTCGTGCTTGATGAGATCGATAAGATCAACAGAAGCTTTAGAGGCGATCCAAGTGCAGCACTTTTAGAGATACTTGATCCAGAGCAAAATGCTAAATTTAGGGATTATTATTTAAATTTTAATATAGATTTAAGTAAGATCATCTTTATCGCCACAGCCAATGATATTAGCCAAATTCCAGCTCCCTTAAGAGATAGAATGGAATTTATTGAGCTTAGCTCTTATACTCCAAGTGAGAAATTTGCTATAGCCAAAAACTATCTTATCCCTGATGAGCTTAAAAAACATGGTTTAAAAAGTACAGAACTAAGTATTAGCAAAGATGCAACTGAGCTGATGATTAGCGAATATACAAGAGAATCAGGAGTAAGAACCTTAAGACGAAAAGTGGCTGAATTATGCCGCAAAGCAGCAAAAAAACTTCTGCTTGAAGAAGGCAAAAAGATCAGCATCACAGCTAAGAATTTAAACGCTTTTTTAGATAAAAAAGTCTATGAGATCGAAAAACAAAGCGGAAAAGATGAGATAGGACAAGTCAATGGGCTTGCTTGGACGGCTGTGGGTGGAGATGTACTTAAAATCGAAGCCATTAAGATCAAAGGTAAAGGCGAGCTTGTGCTTACTGGCTCGCTAGGCGATGTGATGAAAGAAAGCGCGCGTATAGCCTTTAGTGTGGTGAAAGTTTTAATCGATGAAAACAAGCTTAAAGTACCTAAAAAGCTTTTTTATAAGCTAAAAGAAAATGTTTATGATCAATACAATATCCACCTGCATGTTCCAGATGGAGCTACCCCAAAAGATGGACCAAGTGCAGGTATAACCATGTGCGTGGCTTTAGCAAGCGTATTTAGCGGAAGAAAGGTGCGTTCAGATGTAGCTATGACAGGCGAGCTTGATCTTATGGGCAAGGTTTTGCCAATTGGCGGACTTAAAGAAAAGCTCATTGCTGCGTATAAAGCAGACATAAAAACAGCTTTAATTCCACAGAAAAACTATGAAAGGGATTTAAAAGAAATTCCAGATGAGGTAAAGCAAAATCTTGAGATTATCCCAGTTAAGAGCTTTGATGAGGTTTTAAAATATGCCTTGCTTTAAGCTTTGCTCTTTAGTTTTTAAAAATATGAAAGCATAAGCCTTGCAAGAGCTTGTTTTTTCTCAATTCAAACAAGGCTATCGTTATAATAGTGATTCTTTGCTTTTGTTTGACTTTGTGTTAAAACAAAGACTTAAAGGCAGACTTTTAGATATGGGTTGTGGGTGCGGGATCATAGGCTTAATGCTTAAAGCCTTTGTGCCACAAATCAAGCTTGTTTTGCTTGATATTGTAGAGCAAAATTGTGCTTTAGCAAGGAAAAATGCAGAGCAAAATGAGCTTGAAGCTGAGGTGCTTTGTGTGGATTTTAAGGAATTTATCCAAAGGCAAGCATTTGATATCATCGTTTCAAATCCGCCATTTTATAGTCTTAAAGCTATGCGTTCACAAGATGAGCATAAAAATATGGCTAAATTTCAAGATAGTTTAAACTTAAAAGACTTCATTCATCAAGCAAGCCTTGCTTTAAAACCTCAGGGTAAATTGTATTTTTGTTATGAGGCTTTGGCTTTGGCTAAGATCGTGCAGTGTTTGAGTGAGTTTAAGTTAAACTTAAGTCAAATTCAAAGCGTGCATAAGAGCAAAGATGATAAAGCAAGATTGCTTTTGATCGAAGCTAGAAAAGGTTCAAAAGCCCCTTGTGCCTTTTTAGCCCCTTTTTGTATGTATGAAAATGGCATTTTAAGCCCACAAATGAAGGCTTTGCAAGCAAATATAAGGATAAAAAGTAATGATATATAAACAAGGTTTTGATTTTTGTTTTGATGAAAAGGCTTGCGTAGCTTGTGGTGGTAAATGCTGTGTTGGTGAAAGTGGCAATATCTTTGCAAGTTTTGAAGAGCTAGAAGCTATAAGAGCTTTTTTGGGGCTTGAAAAGGCTGAGTTTGTAAAAACTTATCTGCGAAAAGTGGGCTTAAGATATAGTTTTAAAGAATGTGAATTTGAGAATGGTTTTGCGTGTATTTTTTTTGATCAAAAAAAGAAAAATTGCAGTATTTACGAGCTGCGTCCAAAGCAGTGTAGGACTTTTCCCTTTTGGGATTATTTTAAAAAACACAAAGAGGAATTAAAAAACGAATGTATAGGTATATATTTTTAGCGTTATTACTTGTAAATTTCAGTGCTTGTGTTGTAAAGACTTCATCTTTTTCAAGTCCTTATGCTCTTGATACAAAGCAACAAAGCCTTGATTTTAAGCTTTTAGAAGCAATGACTTATAATGAAATGGGCGAAGCTTTAAAGTCTAGAGATATGTTTTTAGAGCTTTTTGCTGAGTATAAAGATGAAAAACTTATCGAAAATGCCTTTATGATTAGCATTTTTAACAATCTTGACAAAAAAGATGAGTTGTATGAGCTTGCAAAGCCTTATTTTAATCAAAGCCCTGATTTAATGCGTTTGGGCGTGCTTTATCATATACAAAAACAAGATACTAAGAGTGCTAAAAATTTGCTTGAGGAGCTTATTTTAAGAGATAAGGACTTTAGAAATTATGAACTTTTGGGCGATATTTACGCTCAAAATAGACAATTTGCTCTTTCTTTGCAAAATTATTATCTCGCAAAAAAATACCTTAAAGAAGAGTTGGATCCAAATGAGAATTTAAGTCTTAAAATTGCTGATAATGAGCTTATTTTAGGGCAAAAACAAAATGCAAAAAAAGAGCTTGAGAGCTTTGTATCAAAAACGGGTTGTTCTTTAAAAATTTGTTCTTTGCTTGCAAATTTATACAGCGAGCTTGGCGAAAAAGAAAAATTACAAAACTTACTTTTCAAACTTTATGAGCTTACGCAAAATAAAGCTTATCTTGATGATAGCGTGCGTTTGCTTTATGAGGATAAAAAATATCAAGAAGCCCTTAATCTAACCCTTGCATATAATCTTGATGAAAACTTTGCTTTTGCACTTTTTTCTGCTTTAAAAAAGGAACAAGAGGCATATCATTTTGCTTTAAAAGCGTATAAAAAAACAAACAATAAAAGATTTTTACTCATTGCTGCAACGACTGAATTTGAGCTTGCTTTAAAAGCAAAAAAAGTTGATGAAAAGGTGCTTGAGTCTGTAATTGCAAAATTTGAAGAAGGGATTGATGAAACAAGCGAGGCTTTATTTTTGAATTATTATGGATATTTGCTTATCGATCATGATAAGGACATTCAAAAAGGTATAGAGCTTGTGCAAAGGGCTTTGAAGCTTGAAAATAATAATTTATTTTTTATAGACTCTTTAGCTTGGGGGTATTATAAGCAAAATCAGTGTCAAAAGGCTTGGGAGCTTATGCTTGAAACTATGCACGATAAAGAATTTATTGATTCAGCAGAGTCAAAAGCACATATTAAAGCCATTCAAAAATGCTTGCAAGAGGAGAAAAAATGATCTTAGAAGATATTTTTAAAAAAACAAAACAGGATTTAGAGCTAAGAAAAAAAAGCGTAAGCTTGGCAGAGCTTGAAAAAAAGGCATTTACTCGTAATGTAAAAGATTTTTTTGCTTTTTTTAGCAAGGATACAAAAAAAATTCAAGTCATTGCTGAGGTAAAAAAAGCAAGTCCAAGTAAAGGCGTGATAAGGGCTGATTTTAAGCCACTTCAGATTGCTTTAAATTATGAAGCAGCAGGAGCGTGTGGGATTTCGGTTTTAACAGAGCCTCATTATTTTCAAGGTTCGCTTGAGTATTTAGAACAAATTGCCCAAAAAGTATCCTTGCCTTTATTGAGAAAAGATTTTATCTTTGATGAGTATCAAATACTTGAAGCTAGAGCTTTTGGAGCAGATTTTATTTTATTGATTGCTAAGATGCTTGATAAAAATGAGCTTAAAAGTTTGTATGAGTTTGCAAAGTCTTTAAATTTAGAAGTTTTATTTGAGGTGCATAATAAAGAAGATTTAGACAAGGCATTGTTCGTAGATGCAAATATCATTGGCATTAATCATAGAAATTTAAATGATTTTACGATGAATATGAGGCTATGTGAAGAGCTTATAGCCTTTATGCCAAGAGATAAATTTATCGTGGCTGAAAGTGGCTTGGATAGCAAAAAAGTGCTTTTAGAGTTACAAGAAATAGGGGTAAATGCCTTTTTGATGGGCGAGTATTTTATGAGGCAGAGCGATGAAAAGCTGGCGTTAAAAAGCTTGATCGAGCAGTAAAGTACTAAAAAAGGAGTGAAAATGCAGCACTTATATGCACCTTGGAGGCAGCAGTATTTTGAGGAAGACAGGAGTATTTGTCCTTTTTGTGCGGCGAGTAAAAAGCTTAGAAGCGATGAGGAATTGGGCGTATTTTTTAGGGCGAAGTATTGTTTTGGTGTGATGAATTTATATCCGTATTCGCCCGGGCATTTTATGATTATCCCTTATACGCACGAAGAAAATATCGAAAATTTAGAGTTTGAAATTTGGCAGGAGATGAGTGAAAAAGTGCGTGAGGGGGTGAAAATTTTAAAAGAGAGTTTTCATGCAAAAGGTGTAAATATAGGTATGAACTTAGGCGAGCAAGCAGGAGCTGGCATAAGCATGCATTGTCATTACCATCTTGTGCCAAGGTGGAATGGTGACACAAATTTCATCACAACCATAGGACAAACAAGGGTTTGCAGTAGGGACTTAAAAGAAGTGTATCTTAAGCTTTGCGAGGCATTTTCAAGCTGATTAGTCTTTTAGTTTTTTTGTAAAATAAAATTTTTGTGTTTTTTAACTAATGTAAAAAAAGCTAGTTTAAAATTTTCTTGAATTTTTTGTATATGCAAGAAAGTAGAACACAGCAAAGCAAGCCTAAAGAGGTTTGCTTTGTTATTTCAATCCATTTGCTTGCGAATCCAAGTTGGCACTTCTAAATGAGTGATGATTTCATCATTATTAAAAGTTCCTGTCATACCAAGCCCAACATAAGGAGCTTTTTTGCTTTCGTTTTCCTTACTTACAGCAGGATCTATTTTCCCATGCTGATCTTGGTATTCAAAGCCAGTAGCGATGATAGTTACTTCAACACTATCTTCTTCCATGCTTTCATCTTCATAGTAGCCATATTTATAGCTTACATCGCTACCTAGTGATTCTGCTAAGCTTTGAGCTGCAGCATCTATTTGTAAGAAAGGAAAACTTGGATGGTGTTTAAAATTCAAGATAAGTCCTTTAGCATTTTTGACATTAAGCCCATCAAGTAAAGGAGATTCAAGAGCGTTTGCAAGAGCTTCCATGGCCGCATTTTCACCTTGTGCAGAGCCCATACCCATTAAGGCTAAGCCTCTATGACTCATTATAGTTTTAATATCAGCAAAATCAACATTCACGCGTCCATTATCAAGCAAGATTGATACCATACCTTTAACTGCACGAGCTAAAACATCATCGATTAATGCATATACTTCCCTTGCTGAGGCTTTTTTATCGATGAGATTTTTGACTTTTTCATTTTGAATGACAAGTATAGAATCACTTTCTTTTTTAAGTTCTGTTAAGCCTGCTTCAGCAAATTTTTTCTTTTTTGCCCCTTCAAAAGCAAAAGGCATAGTGATAACAGAAACGGTTAAAGCACCTACTTCTTTAGCGGCTCTAGCTACGATAGGAGTAGCTCCAGTGCCTGTGCCACCGCCAAAACCAGAAGCTATAAAGACAATATCACTTTGATCAAGAGCGGCTTTAATCTCTTCGAAGTTTTCTTTTGCGCTTTCAGCTCCCACATCTGGATCGCCACCAGCTCCGAGTCCTCTTGTAGTTTTTTCTCCAAGTTGAATTTTGGTTTTGGCTAAAGATTTGGTAAGTGCTTGTCCGTCTGTATTCGCTACGATAAGATCAAGATTATTTAAGCCCATATTCATCATGTGGTTGATCATATTGCCACCGCCACCACCGCAGCCTATAATCTTAATCTTTGCACCCTTTGCGTGCTGCATTTCTTCAACCGTAAATTCACTCATAATCCGCTCCTCAATTAAAATTGGTTTGTTAATTTATCCCACAAACGAGACAATACACCATCAGTTTTTTTGCCTTTTGTTGTTCTTAAATCCAAATGATCTTTAATCGCTATTGTATCATTTTCTTGTAAATTTTCATCTACAAATTCGCTTTTTCTTTCATCATCTTCTTCGACTAAAACAAGTTCTTGTTTGATTGGTGCGTTATAAAGCTCAAGTTCGCCTTTGTAGCGGAGCTTTTGATTTGAATCAAGCTCATAAGGTGTAAAATACCCAGCCCCATATAAACAAAGTCCTATAGCACAAGTATTTTCAGGATCTGAAAAAATTTCAGCAAAACCAGAAATAAGATCTTTTCTTGCGCTTGCTACACGCACGGATTTATTATCAAACATTGCAGAAGTTAGCTCATCAATACTTGCCAGCTTTGTCATACCTCCGGTAAGCACTATGCCAGCACCAGCAGTATTCGCATAAGGGTTCTCGCTTAGTATTTTTGCTAAAATCATCAAAGTTTCATCAGCTCTTGCGTAAATGACATTTGAAATAACCTCAAGCTTGTATTCATTCACTTTTTTTTCATCACCCATAGAAGGCACTTGTATAAGGGTATTTGGCTGATTGGAAAGATTTGCGTAATTAAGTTTGATCTTTTCAGCCTCTTTTAAAGGTGTATGCAAGGCGATGGATAAGTCTTGAGTGATGTTGTTTGATCCTATAGGTAAGCATTCATTTGCCCGCACTGAGTTGCCCATATGAACAACTATATCACAAATTGCCCCGCCCATATCCACAAGCACAGCCCCAAGTTCTTTTTCACTTTCATCAAGACAAGCAATAGCTGAAGCATAGCCTGAAAGCACGAAGTTATCCACTCTTAGATCAGCTAGCTCAACGGCTTTTTTGAGGTTTTTGATATGCGCTTCTTGTGAAATGATGATATGAGTAGCCACTTCTAAGCGATTGCCACTCATTCCTAAGGGATCATCAACATGCTCTAAATCATCAACTTTAAAATTATAAGGCAAAACATGAATGATTTCATAGCCACTTGGGATATTTGCAGTAAGTTTTGCAGTGCTTACGGCTCGGTGAATTTCTTTTATGCTGATCTCATGATCTGGTATATTTGCAACGCCTATGCTATCAACACTTTTAGCATAAGAACCAGATATAGAAACCACAACCTTATCATAATGCACTCCACTCATCATTTGAGCATTCCTAACGGCTTGTTCTATGGACTTTGAAGAAAGCTCTATGTTAGTGATCGCACCTTTTTTTACGCCTTGAGTTTTAGCTTTTCCAAAACCTATTATCTTAAGTCCCTCTTCATCTTTTTGCGCTAGTATCGCACAAGTTTGCGTTGAGCCTAGATCAATTCCTAAAATATTCAATTTATATTCCCTTTATAATAAATTTCTACTGCGTATCTTTTGCGAAGTTCTGTAAGCAACTCTTGTCTTAACTCACTTGCTTTGGCATTTTTAGCTTCTTGTTCTAAGGTTGTTTTGTATTCGTTAAGTTTTGAGTTATTAAGCAAATTTTGTGCTTTAATCTCATATAAAATTGCCTTATCATCAAGTAAGACAAAGGACTTGTTTTGATCTGAATTAAACACATTCATTAAAAAAAGGCTAAATTCAGCATCATTCATCACTTCTTCATCGACACGTTCAGGATTTCTTAAAGAGTCTCTACTTACTGAGCCTATGTTTTTGCCTTTAAAATTATTTAAAGCTTCCTTGGCTTGTTTTTCAAGCTCTGCTTTTCTTTCTTGCTCTTCATAGATCGGCAAAACTTGTTCCCTTGCCTCTTCAAAACTTTTTGTTCGCACGCCCTCGTAAGCGTTTAATCTTACTATCATATAGCCATCTTCAAATTTAAAAGGCTTAAGCACGCCACCAGCATTTGTTTTTTCAAGCAATTCTAAAGGATAGTAAATATCTGTTTGGTTAAGGATAAGTTCTTTTTGAAAGTCAAGTTCTTTTTTATTTAGGGCAAGGTATTTTTGATTAGCTTCATCTTTGAGTTTATCAAGTCCCAAGTCTTTTTTGAGCTCTTCTTTGGCTTCTTGAAAACTTAAAATTTTGCCACTAAAATCAGTATAATTTTGCTTATTTTTGTCATAGTATGTTTGCAACTCAGCCTCGCTAAATTCGTGTTTTTCTAAAGGGATAAAATAGTTTGAGATAAAATACCTTTTTTCAGTTTTAAAGTCCTCTTTTATCCCTTGCCAAAGTGCTTCAAGCTTGGTTTCATTGATATCGATTTTAACATTTTTGGCTTTAAAAGGTTCTATGCTTAAAACATCTTGCATAAAATAATTTGAAGCAAGCATCTTTAGTTCTTCTTCTTTCACGGGCAGATTAAAAAGCACGCTAAGTTTGCGAAGTAAAATATCGCTTGCGAGCATATCTTCGTATTGGCTTGCTTTGATATCATTTTGTGCGAGTATGCTATAATATATATTTTTATCAAAGCCTTTGTTGCTATCCCAAAAGTTTTCATCAGAGATTAAAAGATTTAAAATTTCATCCTCGCTCACACTTAAGCCGAGCGTTTTTGCAAAAGAAACGAGCAGTTTATCCTCAACGAGGCTTTGCAAAGCTAGTGTATCAAGACCTTGTTCTTTTGCTTTAGCTTCTGTGAGTGTGCCATTGCTGATTTGGTTAAAATAAGTAAAAATTCGGTTAAATTTTTGATTAAACTCAACAAAGCTTATTTTTTCATCGCCAACTTTTGCTACAGAAGTATTTCGGTTGAAATTTAAATCCACGCTTCCCCAGCTTACCGCACCTGCTCCAACAAAAGCAATCGCACTTATCCACATCGTAATAACAAGCCATTTTTTATGTCTTTGCATCCAAGTAATCATTTATTATTCCTAAAAAATTTGTGTAAAATAAAGCCTTATTCTACCCTATAAGTGTTTAATTTGAGTTTAAAAATTGTAAATTTTCAAGATATTTATGTGCGTATTTTATCTTTGTTTTGCTATCATTACAAAAAATAAAGATAACAGAGGTTTAAAATTGCAAGCTATCCATACCCCCGTTTTGCAAACTGAAGTTTTAAAGGTGTTTGAAGGGCTTGATGATGGGATATTTTTAGACTGCACTTTGGGGTTTAGCGGACATAGTAAAGCCATTTTAAAAGCCCATAAAAAACTAAGATTAATCGCTTGTGATAAAGATGATGAGGCATTGAGTTTTTCAAGGCAAAATTTACAAGAATTTGGCTCAAGAGTGCGTTTGATTAAAAGTGATTTTAAAGAAATTTTAGGCAAACTTTCTTGTGATGAGCTTATGCAAGTAAGGGGCGTGCTTGCTGATATAGGGGTTTCATCTTTGCATTTAGATAAAGATGAAAGAGGTTTTAGCGTGCATTCAAACTATCTTGATATGCGTATGAATCAAGAGCAAAGCTTGAGTGCATACGAGCTTGTAAATTCCTATACACCAGCTCAATTAGAGCATATTTTTAAAGAATTTGCAGAGCTTAAAGATGCAAGAGTTTTGGCTGAAAAAATTTGCATACAAAGAGCAAAAAAGCCTATAAGCTCAGCTAAAGAACTTGCCCAAATCATTGGCACACAAAGCGTGAATGGCAGAAGAGTATCAAAAGCTGTGCTTGCTTTTCAAGCCATTCGTATTGAGGTTAATGGCGAGTTAGAAGCATTAAAGCAGTTTTTGCATACTTGCAAAGTGCTTAAAAACTGCACGCTGGCTGTTATCAGCTTTCATTCTTTAGAAGATGCTTTGGTGAAAAATGCTTTTAAAGATTTTGCTCGTGCGTGTATTTGCGATGAAAAGGCTTTAAAATGCGAGTGTGGAGCAAATCATAGCTTAGGTAGAGTGCTGAGTAAAAAACCTATTGTGGCAAGCGAGGCTGAAAAAAGAGCAAATTCTCGTTCAAGTTGTGCTAAAATGAGAGCTTTTTATTTTAATTAAGGTGAAAAATGCTAGATGATGATTTTTTAAAAGAACGTCAAAATATACGCGAAAAAATGCTTCGATACTCAAGAGCTGTAAAAGAGGGCAGGGTAAGGGCTGAAGCTGAGCAAATGCCACCAGATGATGATATACTCAAACGCAGATTAAATAAAAACAAAAAACAAAGCTTTGATTTTTTTGATCAGGATTTTTTAGAGCCAAAAACAAAAGGTAATATCTATCTTAAAGAGGATTTAATCAATGTCAAGCTTGAAGAAAAAAAGAAATTTGGCTTTGCATTTTTAGCCAAGCTCAAACAAAAAAAGAGCAAAAATATCAAGCAAACAAGCGAAAATAAAAAAGCAAATTTAGACAAGCAAAGCGCCCAAAAACAGAGCAAAAAAGAAAAAAGTAAGCTTTTGCAAGGTATAAATTTTTTTGGTGATAAAAAAGCAAAAACAAGCATTCAGCAAACCACTACAAAGCAAATTCATACCCAGCACATAAATACCGCACAAACACCAAGCAAAAGAGAAAAACTCACAAATTTAAACTCACAAACACAACATAAAGAAAGCATAAATTTAAACTCACAAACGCAAAAAAACTCGCAAAAAAACTTAAATTTGCAACAAGTAAAACTTCCAAATGATGAAAAAAATCAAACAAATTTACAAGCTCAAGATTCTTTAAAGCAAGCAAAGGCTTCAAATCAAGCACTTAATTTAAAACAAACGCATATGAATGCAAACGATCAGAGTTTAGAACAAGTCAAAAACACACACAACTTTTCACCACTTGAGCAAGAAAACAACTCACATACTAAAAATACGCTTCTTGAGGGCTTTAAAGAGGCTACCCAAGAAGAAAAAAACCTAAATTTCAACCAGCTTTTATTTGCTTTTTTGTTGATCTTTTTTGCTTGTGTGGTGTTTATCCCACAAATTTATATACGAAATAATATTTATTATTTAAGTAGAGAAATAGGCACTTTGCGTAACCAAGAAAGTGTTTTAAATGAGGAAAATAAAGAGCTTAGAAGAGGGCTTGAAAATATGCGTTTTCAAAATCAAATTTTAGATTATTTAGAGTGATTTATTCTTTTTGTTCATTTTGTATGATTTGCTCTAAAATATAGCTTTCTAAATTTGGTTTTGAGATCATATGTTTTGGGAGTTTGTGATAAATTTCCTCAAGAAGTTTTGAATATCTTTCATATTCAAAGCAAGGAAAATGCTCGTCCCAAGCCTTTTTAATGAGTTTTTTTGTCATACTTTTTCGTGTGTAAATTTTAAACATATCAAAAAAGATAAAAATGGCGGCTGTAACACCAATGGCACTGATAATGCTAAAATGAAAATCAACGATTTGAAAACCAGAATGCGTTAAGAGTATGAGTGGCACAAGCACGATTGCACACAGCACAGCAAAGATTAAATAAGCGTTAAATTCTTGAAATTTAAAATGAAGTTTTGCTGGATCAATAGACATTTTTTCATTATACAAAGCATTTGCTTCAAGCAAATCAAGCAAATTTACAGGCTGATTTGACACCTTAAAAAGTTTTTTTAAAATCCATTCTTTGATTTTTTGCATTTTTTTCCTTGAAAAATTTCTAGGCTTATCTTAACATAAATTTGTTTAAGCTCATTTAAATTTTTAACCTTCTTGATATCTAAAAATACTCATAAAAAAAGCTTGATTTTTTGACAAAGGGCTTGATTTTAGCCTTTGGAATTGAAATATTATCTTGACTTCGGATGACATATGGGAATTCAAAATGCACCAATATATCCTCATCGTCCTTATCGCCTACATTAAAAGTCGTGTATTCCATACGATCGCTAATATCTGGTGCTTCATCATCCTCATCCTCGCCTTCCCACGCTTCATTAAGTTCTTTCTGCAAGACATCAATAAATTTTTTATTCACATTCACTAAATCTGAAAGCTTTGTGCTAACAAAGGCTAAGTCTTTAATCGAAAAAACAGCGTGGGAATATATAGTGTTTGGATGCGGCGTGCCTCTGTAAAAATACTCCCCTGAGCTTACAAAACTTATTGCTTTTGTATCAGCACCTGCTCCAGTAAATGCTTCATAACTCCCGCCTGCAAAGTAATCTAAAGTATGTTCTTGCATTTGTTCTCTAGCGGCTTTTTCAAACTCCTCAAAACTCATATTTTTAGCTTCTAATTCAAGAATCCCAATGTTTGCAGGTTTGATAAAAAATACATTATCTTCATAATAATAAGTAGCTAGCTCTCCATCATCATTCAACCACTCTTTGTTTTCCTCAGTTATTAGCTCATAGCTTTTTTGTGCTTTCATTGAGTATGCATCAAGACGAGAAATTTTACCCTCAAGCAAATCAACCTCACTCAAAACCACTCGTAAAGCTTTGCTTTGCTTGCCTTTTGGCGTGCTTTTCCACTCTCCTTTGATATTTAAGGGCTGTTTTTTATCATCTAGGATTTTTTCTAAATCATTTTGCGTGAGCTTAAATACAAAGCTTTCATCTTTAGATTCTGTAAAAAGCTCAAGGCTTTCTTGTTTCAGCTCGCCATATATGGGGATATTTTTTTGAAACTTATCATACAAATACACACCCTTCACATTAACTGCGTGATTTTCATCTTCTACAATACTAGTTACAAGCTTTATCGTGATAGGGTATTTTGAATCAAGCTTTCCTTTGAGCGTGAAAAAATATATGCTAAAAGCAGGCTCAAAACTCTCAAAATCCTTAGTTTCATCCTGTGCAAAAGTAAGATGAAACAACAAAAGTAAAATAATGCTTAGTCTTTTCATTTTTTTCCTTGATTTGTTTTTGGCTCAATTTGATTTAAATACTCCTTGATTTGCTTGCTCTGAGCTTCACTTAAACTTATAAAACTTATCAAATCGATCTTAGAAAGGAGTAAATCCTCAGCCTTTATCCTATCATCATTTTTACCTGTGTCAAGTGAAGTTAAGGCAGTTTGAGCGATTAAAAGCCTGCCATCATCTTGGGTTCTTAGCCCCCAAACAGCGTGAATTGCCGCATTTTGATCTTGCACCTTTCCTACATAAAGCATGATATGCCCTTTCATACCGAGTAAACTTTCATAAGGCTTAGCAAATTTTGTGATAAAGTCTTGTTTTTGTTTATCATTTAAAAAGCTTACATCAAAGTTTTTTAAAGCCTTGCTTTGTGCTCTTGAATTTCGTGGTAAATGCACGCCAAAACTTGTAAAAAAATCTCTTACAAACAAAGAACAATCTCTCTCAAAATCATACCCACCCCAACCATAGGGACGACTTAAAAGCTGAGCTAATAAAGTTTTAACATTTGTATCATTAAAACGCAAAGGAAAAGGGCTAAAATACTTTTTACTAAGTCTTACTTTTTTGTCCCCAATCTTACTTAAAAAATACCCCTTTTCTTCAGCATAATACGGATAAATCGCTCCTATCCTTGCTTCAAAAGCAAATTTACCCTTTTCATCATACACACTTACTCGCTCTTTTATAGGCGTAAGGAAGTTTAAATTTTCATAAGTTCTAGCTCTTTTCTCATCAAAAAGCGTTAAATTCTTAGCCTCAACAAAGCCCCAACCACTTTCTGCTAAAACAAAAGCATAACGTTTATCTTTGCTGTAGTGAGAGATCAGCACAGGTGAGCCCACATTTAAAACGCTATCAAGCGAGTAGTCAAATGGCACACCCTCGCTGTTTTTAAAAGGATTTTGCAAAATAGCTGTTTGAGTGGGGATATTTCTTAAAAAGCTATTTTCTATGACAAGAGCTTTTTTCTTAAGTTTTAAAAAATCTTTTGTGTTGGCATTATCTATCAAAGCCTTAAAATACGCTTTATCTATAGGCTTTTTGTTGAAAAAATAATAATTTTTGTTTGGGTTAAGATAAATTTGAAAAGACCAAAATATATCTTGGGTATTTTTTATCTTAGGTTTTATATGCCAAGCGTAAAAAAACTTGTCTTTATAAGCTTTTGCAGAGTTTTTTTTGCTTTGTTTTAGTTCGCTTAACTCACTTATGTTTTGCTTAAGCTCTAAACTTGCGTAAAATTGTGCTTCAAGGTTTTGGGTATTTTTTATGCTAGGGTTTTGAAAATTTTTGTTTTTGCTGCTACACGCAAGAAAAAAACACAAGAAAAATATAAGAAAAAAACGCATTATTTAACCTTAAATTCATAAAAATAGCTATAATTATAAAATGAAAATGGTAAATTACCTCAAGCAAATTTTACAAAATAACAATGTTTTTTTAAGCGGTGGGGCTGGGGTTGGTAAGTCTCATCTTGTAAACGCTTTAAAAAAGGATTTAAGACTAAGTGGCAAAAATGTCATTGCACTTGGTTCAACAGCTATTTCAGCTTTTAATATCAGCGGTGTTACTCTACACAGCTTCTTTGCTTTAGGAATTTGTAATACCTTAGATGAGCTTTTAAAGCTTGATAAAAAGCAAAAAGAAAAGCTTGTCAAGCTTCAAAAAATCCTTAAAAATCTTGATTTGCTTATCATTGATGAAATTTCTATGGTGAGTGCTGAGTTGTTTGAGCTCTTTGCTTTTCGCTTAAGAACGAGTCAGTTTCAAGGCAAGGTTTTGGTTGTAGGGGACTTTTTACAGCTTCCTCCTGTGCTTAAAAAAGAGCAAATCAGTGAAAAAAGCCTTTTTTCTGGGGCGTATTATGCTTTTTCTTCACTTTCTTGGGCGGATTTTGCTTTTAAAAATGTCTTTTTAAAGAGTGCAAAGCGGACAAATGATTTGCTTTTTTATAATCATCTTTCAAATTTAAGGCAGGGTAGGGTTAATGAGGAGCTTTTGACTTATTTTGAAAATTTACTCATCTCAAAACAAGAGCTTTCTAGGATAGATGATGATTATACTTTGCTTTGCTCCACAAATAAAAAAGCCGAGCTTATCAATAATGAAAAATTAAACAAACTTGAAGGCAAGCTTTTTGAATTTAAGGCTTTGGCTGTGAAAAATGATGCAAATTTAGACGAGCTTAGTTTTGAAAAATGGCGAAAAAGCCTTAATGTGAGCGAGAATTTAAAGCTTAAAGTGGGAGCAAAAATAGTATTTTGCATAAATAATTACGAAGCAGGGTATTTTAACGGCGAGCAGGGCAAGGTCAGTGCTTTTGTAAATGAGCAGGGCAAGGACTTAATCGAGATTGAAAAGGATAATGGCGAATTAATCTATCTTGATCGCTATAGCTTTACTCTTGAGGATTTAAGCGATGATGATAGGGTGCTTGCAAGTGTGAGTCAGTTTCCCATTAAGCTTGCTTATGCTATCACCATTCATAAGGCTCAGGGTATGAGTATAGCGCGTTTAGTGTGTGATATAGGCTGGATTTTTGAAAATGCCCAGCTTTATGTAGCGCTTTCAAGAGCAAGTCAGCCACAAAATTTAAAGCTTGTATATGAGGGTAAGGACTTTAAGGCTCATTTTATCAAGGCTTTAAAGCTTGATGAAAATGCTCTTGATTTTTATAAAAAAGCTGATTTTATCGATCTTGAAAAGGAAGTGGAATGAAAAAGATAGTTTTGTTTTTATTTTTGCCTTTGTTTGTATTCAGTCAAAGTTTAAAAATAGAAAATTTACGCACTGAAATTTATAGCAAGGCAGGCAAAAACACACTTAAAAAGGTGCAAATCAGCCTTGAATTTGAGGGCAAAAATGTGAAGGAAAATGAAAGCAAGATTATCGATGCGAGCAATACTATCATTTCAAGCTTTTTTTATGAAGATCTTTTTACTGAGCTTGGTAAACTAAGATTTAAAGAGACTTTGCAACGTTTTATTAACAAAAAATACAAGCTTGAGATCGATGGAGTGTATATCTTAGCCTTAAAAGGTATAGAAAAATTTGATATAGAAGAGCTTAAAAACTTTTTAAAAGATACTGAAGTAAGCGATGAACAAAAAGAAATCGCCCAAAAAATCATCAAAAAAGATGAAGAAAAAAATACCAGTACCTTTGATCTTAAAGTCCCAGATGATCTTAAAATACCAGAAATTAAAGCTCTAAGCGATCCAAGCTCACTTTTAGTGCCAGATATCGACACGCAAAATTTGAGTGTAGATAGTATCGATCCTAAGGCTTTAGAACTACCAAGTTATGAGGCTTTACCAAAAATGCTTCAGCTTAAAGATAAAAATATCAGCCTTGATTCAAATTTAAGTTTTTAAGTTTAAATTTAAAAGTAAAAAGGCTTTGTAGGGTGAAAATACATGCTTTTTGTTTGATTTTGCAGCTCTAAAATTTAAAAAAGAAACGCAAAACTTAAAAAGCAAGCTTTTAAAGCCAAAAATGAAATAAGTCAGTATCTAGCAATAAAGCTAAATAAAATCAAAGCATAGCGATAAGCCGAGTTCTGTCGTGAATGCTCATTTATCTGGTTTTGTTTTCACAAACAAAATCAAGCGAAGGGTTTTCTCAAAGACTCTAACCATCCCTTCTTGCTGCACATTGGGTTTACAAAGCCGAAAATGTCACCAAATTCGCTGGTGGGCTCTTACCCCACCGTTTCACCTTTACCAAATTCATGGTAGTTTGCTTTCTGTTGCACTTTCCCTAGCATTACTGCTGGTATCTGTTAGATACAATGTTTGTCTTTTGCAGCTCGGACTTTCCTCTTTTTGTAAAAGCGAGCATTTACTATGCTTGAGGGTGTATTTTAGCGAAATTTTGCTGAGTTTAATTTAAAATTTGATAGAATAAGACTTTTAATTTTACCAAAAAGGACAAAAATGGCGACTTATTCTATGGGTGATTTGAAAAAGGGCTTAAAGATAGAAATTGAGGGCATACCTTTTAAAATCGTTGAATACCAACATGTAAAACCGGGCAAAGGACCAGCTTTTGTGCGTATTAAAATCAAGTCTTTTATCGATGGTAAGGTGCTTGAAAAAACCTTTCATGCAGGCGATAAATGTGAAGCTCCAAATTTAGAAGATAAAAAAATGCAGTATTTGTATGATGATGGTGAAAATTGTCAATTTATGGATACTGAAACTTATGAGCAAGTGGGTATTAGTGATGAAGATGTTGCAGATGCTAAAAAATGGCTACTTGATGGTATGATGGTTGATGTACTCTTTCACAATGGCAAAGCTATAGGCGTGGAAGTGCCGCAAGTTGTTGAGCTTAAAATCATAGAAACTGCCCCGAATTTCAAAGGCGATACCCAAGGCTCAAACAAAAAGCCAGCTACACTTGAAACAGGAGCTGTGGTGCAAATTCCTTTTCATGTTTTAGAAGGCGAGGTGGTGCGTGTGGATACTACAAGTGGGGAGTATCTAGGAAAAGCAAGCAAATAAGCTTTCTTTTATCTAGCTTTTTACTTTATTTTATAACCACAAAAACCTTGCAAACAAGATAAATATATAAGCCTACAAAAAACAAAACTGAGTAGGCTTGATTTAGCTTTTTGGAACTTTTTAGAATTTTTTATCGTTTGTTTTATATTTTGATTTTAATTTCTTATCCTCATGTTGCTTTTTTTTAAATATGACTTTAACCTGATAATGATAAAAATGAAGTGTATTTATGTTTTGTTGTTTTCTATGCAATTTGTTTTAAAAGTCAAGTTTTCTTTATGATGATAGGATATGGGGTTTTAGGATTTAAGAAATTCTTTTGCTCTTTGAAATTTTTTCATATTTACTGCAAGGACGGCTTTTTTGTTTTGCATAAGAACAAAGGCTTCTTCGATCAAAGCCTTTGCTTCTATGAGCTCTTGAGTATTCATATTTTGAGGCGCAAAGCTATCAAGCAAATCTTCAAGAGCACTTATATCTTCTTCTATAACAGCAAGTTTTAAATTACTGAGCCACGCTTGCATTTTCATGAACCTCACGCCAAGCTTCAAGTAAGCCTTTGACGACATTAATCACTTCATCAACCTTAGCTTCATCATTTTTAAGATTTGCTAAAGCCAGAAGTTGAATTTCTCTTGTATAAAGCCCACTAAGGTAATATGCCACATCGCCACCTTTTTCATAATCAAGACTATTTAAAAGCTCGATAAAAATCGCAGTAGCGCGTTTAACATAATACACTCTTTGTTCTATATCTTCATTTTTAATACAAACTTTGATACGAGAGCAAAAACGTAAAAGCCCCTCATACAGCATTTCAACCAATTTTTGTGGTGATTCTATACCAACTTGGTTTTGAGAGTAGGCATTATATGCAAGACTATTCATTGTTTGTTCCTCTTAAATTATTGACTGTTGCTGTTTTGAGCGTTTATCATTTGAGTAATATACTGCCCTTGTGTTTGGAGCTTGGAAATGATCCTATCATATTGTATCCATTGCTCTGCCATAGTCTCATAACGCGCGTCTATGCTTGCTTGAGATTTTTCTTTTGACTCTTTCATCGCTTTGTTTTCAGCAGTAAGCTGTTCGCTATAAAGTGTCAAAGAACCTTTGCTTGCACTTTTTGTGCTTGTTACACCCTCAAGCACACTTTTTAGATCAGCAAAAACGCCTGTGCCTTGCTCGATTTGTGGTGTAACTTTAGTTGCTTCTAAGCCCATTTTTTCAAGCACATCTTTATCACCAGTAAGTTCAAAGTCTGAGCCATTATCGCTTTTGAATTTGATTGCATAGCCTTTAACAGGGTCACCTTTAGCATCCACACCAATGGTAAGCTCTTGCATAGATACTTTTAAATCTTCTATACCAAAGCTATTGATATGATCGATGAGCTTTTGAGCTCTTTCTTCTGGTGTGCCTCCTTTGAGTTCAAAGACATTGCCATCTTTATCTTTGGATAAATCATAGGTTTTATCATTGAAAGTGATTTTAAATTCTTTACCTGTAAAGTCTATATCTGCATCAAATTTCGCTTGAGTTGCTGAACCTGTAACTTCGAGTTCTTCAAAGCCACTTGTTCCAGCAAAAAATCTCTCAGCCAAGTCAATATCCTCAGCTATTTTCTCATCAAAAGTGCTTTTATCAAAGCTTAGAGTTCCTGTTTGGCTGAGTGTCAAACCAAAATCCTGCATAGAAAGCATAACAGTTGTAGCTTTTGAATTTCCATTTTCATCAAGCTCTGTTCCTTCTACAGCTTGGCTTTGAAAGAGTGAATTGACGATATTTGATCTTATACTTGTGACTATACTTAAGCCTTGTAATTCACCAGCCACACCTGTTTCAGTGTCGTATTTAGTCGCTGTTTCAAGTTGAGTCATAAGATCGTTGTATTTTTCAACAAGTTCTTCCATAGCTGTGCCTAAAGCTTCAGTATCTTGCTTGATATCAAAGTTAATTTCGCCTGCTTTTTTAAGTGTTAAAGTAAGTCCAGCACCTATATCTTTAACTTCGTTGCTTTGGCGTATCATTTTTACACCATCAAGTGTAAATTCAGCATTTTGAGCTTTTTTGATATGATATTCCCCATTTGGATCTTTTATAGCATAGCCTTCTTTGCCATTAGTTGTTGTTTTATCAAGTTCCCAACCAAGATTAGCAAGCAAATCAGCCGAAGCTTGAGTTGAGTTAAAATTTCCAGCCTTATCAAGTGTGCCATCACCATCAACGAGCTTGATTGCATTGTCTGTGCCTGTTTCTTTGCTTGATAAAGTAAGACGATAAGGTGTATTTGCCTCACCTGTTTTTACAAGTTTAGCTTGGACATTTCCACTTGTTGCTGAGTTGATTTTTTCAGCTAAGTCCGCATAAGTTGTATTTGCATCAACTCTAATGGTGTATTTGCTATTGCCTTGCACGATAGTAAAGCTTGTTGCATTTTGTCCGCTTTGTAAAACTCTATCTGTATCAGCAGTAATGCCTTTGCTTTGAAACACATCTTTTTGAGCGATTTGATCAACTTTTACACTCAAACTTTGTGTGCTTACCCCGCTACTTGCACTTAAGCTCGCTGCAGCACTATCACCTGTTACGCTGGCATTTACCGTTCTTTTGGCAAAAGCTGTTGCATCTCCTAGTGAAGAAACAGCAGTTTGAAAAGATAAAAGTTTGGTGTTAAGCTCAGTAATTGCTGTTTGCTTAGCGGTGTTTTTTTCCATTTTTGTGGTATAAGGCTTGATGATATTTCCCTCTTCAGCCTCTTTGAGTTTATTTAAAGTTTCTGTTGTTAAAACGCTTGAAGCTATACCTATGCTTCCTAAAGAACCTAGTGCCATTGTTTAACCCTCCTTATCAAATATTAAGCCTATGGCGTTTTTAAAGTGTTCAGCCATTTTCATCGCCTCTTCGCTAGGAATTTGGCGGATAACCCTACCTGTGTCCTTTTCAGTGACACTGATATAAAGTCCTTCTATCTTATCGCTATATGCAAAACGAATGTTTGTATCTAAAGACTTCATTTGCTCGTTTAAATTCTGCGCAATTTGGTTTAAATCCTTATCCTTAGCAAGCTGATCGTTTTGCGAATCGCCACTGCTTTGTTGTGTGTTTTGCACAGCATTGTGAATACTTTGCCTTGGCGAAGCATTTTGCGCTTGACTTGTTGTAAGCTTACTCATGGATAAATCCAAGTTTGAGCCATTTATCTTTGCTATTTCCATTTTAAGTCCTTTTAAAAATAGTCTTTCCTTAAAAGACTATATCGGCTACAAAAAATAAATTTGAAGCTTTTTTCATAAATTTTTTGCATTTTTTTAAATTTATAGCAAAGCTCTTTTACATATAATTAAGCAAACTGAGCTGAGAAAGCGTTGTTGAAGCTTTCATCGCTGCTTGATAGGTAAGCTGTGTTTGCATCATCTGTGTAAGCGCTTCAGCAAGATCAGTATCAATGACTTCTGATTTTACGCTTTGGATATTGACTTTTAAAAGTTTTACTCTTGATTCAGTATCCTCGATAGCTTTTGCACTTGCACCGATTTGCGTTCTTTGTTTTCTTAAATGTTCGCCTAAATGATCAAGCCTTTCAAGCGCTCCTTGCATACCTGTATTTCTTGGATCTTTACCTTCAGAATCAGCTCTCATATTGCCTTCTAAAACAGAATCAATCATCAGTTCTAAGTCTTTTATAAGATCAACATGAGGCTCATCAATGATTAAAGCATTATTTGCACTAAAGGATAAAGCCGCACCATCTGTTACTTGAGCTGTGGTGGTAAGCGGTAGAGCTGGAAACTGCGTGCTTTGGCTATCGTGCATAGCTACGCCTATGTTTGTGCCGGTTGAAAGCTTATCAGTAATCGTAATGCGTCCTTTATAATCAAGGCTAACTTCAACGGTTGATTTTGAATTTTGCAAAGCGGTATTGTAGGTTTGAAAATCAGCTGCTGTAACTTGGTTTGCATTTACTGGTATGGTTGCTGTTGGCATTTGATCTGAAGCAAAAAGCCCTATGACATCATTGAGTTGCTTATAAGTAATATCATTGCTTGGAGTTACTACACCATTATTTGAAGTAGCTGGATTAGTATGCATGATAGGAAAAGTGATATTTTGCCCCGGATTTGCTGGATCTTCATAGCTTACGCTTGAATTTCCTAAGTCAATAGTGACATTATAGGTGTTTCCGCCTTTTGAATTGACGACTAAATTTAGCGTAGTATTTGCTAAATCTCCTGTTGCGACTTCGCTAAGTTTGGTTGAAGCTGTAGCATACACTCCATCTGCTTTTGTGATTTGTGAGATATTGCCTATAACCTTGTTGCCACTTGTTTCAAAAAAGACATTATCATAATCTGCCCCATTTGTTGCATTGCCAAGCGTATCAGTCATCTTACTAAAGATAAAATCAGTTTGTTGCAAGCTTATAGAGTAGTTATTTCCGTTTATGCCTATATTTACCGGACTTGTAAGATTAGTAAGATCGCCATTTGCTCCTAAGGCTTGTTGCATAACTATATTTGTCAAGTCTGTTAAGCTGTTTCCTTGAGCTTGCAAATCCTCATTGATACGATCTAATTCAGTAGAGTTTTGAACCTGCGGAGTAAAAGCCACAGCGTGAAAATCAAGAGTGTTATTGCCTTGTTTTAAGTCTGTGATTTGAATTTGCCCGCTATTGTTAATGCTGATATCAACGACTTTATTTGTATCGGTGTTGCCATACAATGCGCCGATTTTATCAAGCATACCTTGTAAAGTATCGCCTGGCTGCATAAGCACAGCACTTTTAAAGCTCGTCCCATCTGGTCTTGTGCCTTGCACATAAAGGGCGGTTGGTGGAAAGTCTTTTGGTGTTGTTTCAAAATCCGTTGTTGGATCAAGAGGAGGATTGTTTTCCCTTACATAGCCAAGTCCTATTAAATTTCTAATCGCAGCATTGCCATCAAGATAGGTTGTTTTATCTGGGTTTTGATTTAAATCATAGCGATTGTCTGTAAAGCTTACATTTGTGGTAATTTGCTTTTTAAAGTCATTGTCTGCTTTGTAAAAAAGATCATAACCTGAGACATTGTAAGCGCTTTGTGTGCTGTCTCCTGTAACGATATTCATTGATTTATTATCGCCATAATAATTTCCTGATTGATCAAAAGGCTTTGTGCCACTAAGCGATCCTGAGAATAAAAACTGCCCATTAACACTTGTATTTGCGATATTTACAATCTCTTCTTTGATGCGGGTGAGTTCTTTTGCTATGGCTTCTCTTGAAGTTTGTGTTTGACTATCGCTTGCTGCTTGAGTTACTTTGACTTTAAATTGCTCGATAAGCGAAACGATATCGCCTAAGGCTTTGTCTGTGTTTTTTGTCATTTCATTGGCAAGCGAGGCAGCCTTTTCGACTTGTTCTAGGGTTTTAAGTTCGTATTCAAGACGAGTGTTGTCTATATAGGTGTTTGCTGATTCAAAGGAGTTTTGAATTTGCAAGCCTGTGCTGACTTGGTTGCTAACTTTGTAAAAATTTGACATAGCTTGCTGGACGGAGCTGATCGAATGGTAATTTGTGAGCTGATTAGTGATTCGCATTGTTTGTCCTTGATCATGGTTTCTTTTGCTTAATACAAGCAAAAAGAGTTCCATTTTTTAAATTTAAGGCTAAATCGGCTAAAAATATTTTTTTTGAAGCTTTAAAGTCTTTTTTAAATTTAAATAGTGTATAATCTCACTTTTTAATAAGCCCAAGTGGTGAAACTGGTAGACGCGCTAGACTCAAAATCTAGTAAGGGCAACCTTGTGTCGGTTCGAGTCCGACCTTGGGCACCATGAACTGACATTTTGCAAATTTGCAATACACTTTTAAGAAAATTTATGCTTTTAACTACACTTTATATCATTGGAATTTCTGCTGAAGCGATGACAGGAGCGATTGCTGCTGGGCGGCATAAGATGGATTTGTTTGGTGTGATCTTTATCGCTTTGGTTACAGCTATTGGTGGAGGAAGCATTAGAGATATACTTTTAGGACACTATCCTTTAACTTGGGTAGCTCATCCTGAATATGTGATCTTAATCTGTATTTGTGCGCTCATCACAACTCAAATTCCGCGTCTCATCACTCGCCTTGAGGGGCTTTTTTTGGCTCTTGATGCGGTTGGGCTTGTGGTGTTTAGTATCTTAGGAGCAAGTATAGCTATAGCAGAGGGTTATGGCTTTATCATCGCTGTGAGTGCAGCTGTGATTACTGGTGTATTTGGTGGAATTTTAAGAGATACATTGTGTGCGAGAATCCCTCTTGTCTTTCAAAAAGAGCTTTATGCTGCTGTTTCGATGAGTGCTGGGGCTTTGTATTATATTTTGATAGAATTTGTCAAATTTAACAGCTTAGGCACTACTTTAATCACTCTTTTTTTTGGCGTTGCTTTTAGACTTTTAGCGATTTGTTATGGTTGGGCTTTGCCCGTGTTTTCGTATGAGTATAAAAATAAAGAGTAAAAAACTTGCTTATTTTTGTGCTTTTAAACATATAAATCTTAAATTTACACCTCACACAAAGCAAAAGTATAAACTTAAGATCGATTTTGTTTTCAATACGCCTTAACGCCCAGCATATAAAACATTTTGAAAATTTCTAGCGATCATTTGCGCTCTTTGCAAGATCACCGCACTCATTTCTTCGTTAAAAACTTGATTTAAGCTTTCTTCAAAAAGTTTTAACCAAGTATCAAAAAACTCACGCGGAAAAGGCGGTAACTCAATATGAGCCTTCATAGGCTGTCCGTTATAATCACCTTGTCCTAAAAGCATACCCTGCCAGAAATTACTGATTTTTGCTTTATGGTTTTGCCATGCTTCATCATCTGTGCCAACCTTAGCGTTAAAAATCGCTCCTAAATCCTTATCGCGTCTAATCTTTTCATAAAAAATTTCCATTAAACGATCGATACCTTCTTTATTTATAGTATCTAACTTCATTTTTTCTCCTTGTTAAATTTGAAGCTAAAGTATAAGAAAATTTTCTTTAAAAATTATTGATTTGTGTTAAAATTAAGATAAAAAAACTAGGGAAAAATATGCAAAATGTGCTTGAAATTTTTCTTCGCATAGGGAGAAAAAAGCGATATCAAAAAGGAAATATTTTGTTTTTTGAAGGTGAAAAAGCAGAATTATTTTTTATCTTGCTAAGCGGAGAAGTAAGGGTTTATAAGACTTTAGCTGCAGGAAAGGAACTAAGTATCCATCATTTTACGCCTATATCTTTTATCGCCGAAATGCCAGCATTTGAGGGCTTAAACTATCCAGCAAGTGCTATTTGTGAAAAGGAAAGTGAAATTTTAGAGCTTGATTTTAAGCAGTTTAAGACTCTTTGTCAAGAGGATTCAAAAATCGCTTTAATGCTTATTAGCTCTTTGTTTAAAAAGATTCAAATTTTAGAAAAAGAGCTTGGTACCCAAAGTCTTGATTTAAGGCAAAAATTCCTATATTTTTTACTTGAAAATGAAGCAAATTTAAGCTCTTTGACGCAAAAACAAATCGCACAAAAGCTTAATTCAAGAGCTGAATCTCTTTCAAGATTGATTAAAGAGCTTAAAAATAAAGCTTTAATCGATACGCACAAGGGCAAGATTAAAATCACAAACAAAAACGAACTTTTCAAGCTTTTATAAAGGCAGATTTTGTTACAATAATGCTATGAAAAATCCCAAGCTAAGTATCATTATCCCCTTTGGCTTAAGTGTTGAGCGAGCTTATATCAAAGAAAGAGTATTGCAAAAAGCTTGTGCTTATAAAAGCGATGAGAAGGTGGAGTATATCTTTGTTGAGGGCTTTTCAAGTTGCTTTGATGAGAGTGTAAAAGAGTGTATTGTAAAGTCTGGACATATTTATATCAAAGACGAAATTCAAGTATATTTTTCTCAAGGCAAATG
The DNA here is from genome assembly GCF_006864535.1 of Campylobacter sp. MIT 12-8780. Lineage (NCBI taxonomy): Bacteria > Pseudomonadati > Campylobacterota > Epsilonproteobacteria > Campylobacterales > Campylobacteraceae > Campylobacter > Campylobacter sp. MIT 12-8780. The sequence goes on along the minus strand of NZ_QHLL01000003.1, from coordinate 171,672 downwards.
TAGAAATTTAGGTGCAATCAATGCTAGGGCAAATGTGGTGATGTTTTTAGACGTAGATTGTGAAATTTCACCTCAAAGTCTTGCAAAACTCCTTGAGCTTATATGTGTAAAGGGCATTGATGCAAACCCAAATGCTTTATTGTTGCTTCCTTGTATTTATCTTAAACAAGAAGCAAGTGAGTTTTTGCTTAGCCAAAGTCCAAATTTTTGGGATACTTTAGTGCAAAATGATTTGCTTAATGAGCAAAAAATGTGTAAATTTCTTGCCTTTTTTTCTAGCTCTTTTATAATGCATAAATATAAATTTCTTGAACTTGGTGGCAATGATGAAGGCTTTGTGGGGCATGGCTATGAGGATTTTGATTTGTTTGCCCGCGCTTTAAAAGCTTGCGTGCATTTTGAAAAAATGCCAGCAAATTTAGCTTATGATAGTAGAAACTGGCATTTTAATGAATTTAAAGGTTTCAGGGCTTTATTTTCCTTACTTGGCTATGAAAGTGCTTTTTACTCGCTTTTTGTGTATCATTTTTGGCACATTGAGCCTAATCAAAACAATTATCTAAGCAACAAAGAAGCCAATCATCGTTTATTTTTTACAAAATTAGAAAAGTATTTTAAAGACGAGCAAAGTTTTTTACAAAGCTTACCTCAGGTGTTACAACGTAAAGAAGCACAAGATCAAAAGGTGCTTGTTTTAAGTAAGGAACTTTTAAGTTTTAGGATAGCAAGCGTGTATTTTGGCTCTTTTGTATATAAGGAGTTTCAAAATGAAACCGAGTTTTTAAGCTTTCTTGAACAAGAAAAAATTGCTTTGATTTTGTTTAATGCGTCTTATTTATCTTCTCAAATTCAGTTTTTAGAATGTATAAAACAACACAGGCTTGAATATGCAGTATGTGAGCTTCAAAAAGATAAAAATGAGCTTGAACTTTGGCATTTTAAAGAGTTTCAAGGCAAAATTATAAATGAAAATTTACTTCAAGAAATAAGTAATTTTCAAGCTCATAAAAAAAGTTTTTATCCTTTAAAATCACTCATATTTAAGCCTTATATTTATGAGCTTAAGCATACTAAATTTAAGCTTTTACCAGCTTTTTTAGAGGCTAAACTCTCACAAACTAAGTTTTATAGGCTATTTAGAAAGCTTATGTGTTCGCCAAAAGAGTTCTTTAGGGACTCTAAATTTATTTCGCAAATGCGTTTTAAATGACAAAGGACTGGTATTGATGACAAATAAAGAAGCAAAAGTAGGTATAGTTGTGCCTATTTATAATATTGAAAAATATCTTAAAGCCTGCATAGAAAGTGTGCTTAAGCAAAGTTATTCAAATTTTGAACTTTTACTCGTAAATGATGGCAGTACAGATAAGAGCTTTGACATAGCTTTTGAGTATGCAAAAAAAGATAAAAGAATTACGCTCATTGATAAAAAAAATGCTGGACAAGGAAGCGCTCGTAATGTTGGTATAGAGTATTTTAGCGAGACTTTAAATTTTTATTTTAGTTATAAGAAAGAAAACTTGGCTTGTTTTAAACTTGATCAAGATGAAAAAAATGATATTTATGCTCTTTTTAAAAAAACTTCATTGCCAAAACTTGAAATTTCTAAGATAACTTATATTTGTTTTTTTGATGGAGATGATTTTTTAGCCTTGAATTGCTTAGAAGAAGCTGTGAAAAATATTAAAAATTATAATGTTTTATGGTTTGATTACCAGCCTTATTTCGATGGGGTTAAAGCTAAAAAAACTCAAACTCAAATGCAGCATTTTGCTTTTACTCAAAAGTCTATTATAAGCACTGAAGAATGGTTGCAAAGGGCTAGAAGTTTAAATATTGTAACTTTTTGGTTTGCATGGCAGGGTATGATAGCTTTTGAGTTTTTAAAAGACACTAAGATTCATTTTGTTGAAAAATCTTTTACTGAGGATGTGCATTTTGGTATAGCTTTATTTGCTGAGGCTCAAAAAATAGTTGTCTTGCCTCAAAAACTATACTATTACCGCATTCGCCCTAAAAGCTCCATGAATCATAGCCGCAAAAAAGCAGATATACAACTATCAACTTATTGCAATGATTTTTCTGTAAGTTATAAAGAGAATTTAGAGCTTATGAGGCAATATCAAGAAGCTTTTGCTTGGTTGCAAGTTGCTAGAGCTCTACTTCATTTTACACATAATTTTAAGGATAAAGAGCTAGCAAGGCAAATAGAAGAGCTTTTTTTACCTTATGTCTGCAATAAAGCTCTTGTCTTAGAGCTTTTAGACCCTCAAACCTTTAAAAAAGAGCTTAAGGAGCTTAAAAAATTCATAAAAACTCAGCCTTATGGTGCAATTGAAAGAACTAAAGAATATTTAAGCTACAAGCTTGCAAAAGAGTGTAATAAGGCAAAAGGACTTAAAAAACTAGTCTTGCCTTTTAAATTTATAAAAATTCTTTGCACCCATAAAAAGCGAAGTAATCTTAAGCGTCCAGAGTGCTATAAAGACTATATCTATGCTTTGAAAATGAAAAATAAAGCTAGCATAAAGAGGTTTTCAAATTTAGGGGCTAAGCTTTCAAGTATTAAAAATATATTATCTTTTTAGTTTTGCACTTGATAAAAAAGAATGAGAAAATTTAAAAGAATTTTTAACTTATTTAGACTAAAATTAGTCTTAAAAAACTACTAAGAGGAAAAAGATGGATTTTGATTTTATACTCAAATACACGCCAAATTTTATAAATGCAGCCTTACTTACACTTGAGGTTTTTGCTTTGGGGCTTTTCTTTTCTTTGTGTATAGGCATTTTTTGCGTGTTAATGCAGTATTTTAAGTTCAAACTTTTAAGCCAAATTTGCAGGGTGTATATAGAGCTTTCAAGAAATACGCCTTTGCTCATCCAGCTTTTCTTTTTGTATTATGGGCTTGGACGGCTTGGACTTGGGCTTGAGAGCTTTAGCTGTGCGGTTTTGGGGCTTTCATTTTTGGGCGGTTCTTATATGGCAGAGAGTTTAAGAGCTGGTATTGAAGCGGTAAAAAAACAGCAGTTTGAAGCAGCCTTAAGCTTAGCTTTAAGTCCTTGGCAGGTGTTTCGCTTTGTGATCTTGCCTCAAGCTTTAAGCGTGGCTATGCCAAGTCTTAGTGCAAATACTATTTTTTTATTTAAAGAAACCTCAGTTGTTACTATCATTGCCTTGCCTGATCTTGTTTATACGATGACGAGTTTAAATTCGCTTACTTATAAGACAGATGAGCTTTTATTTATGCTTTTTGTGAGTTATTTATGTATAATCTTACCTTTATCTTTGTTTTTAAGCTATCTTGAAAAAAGGTTGCGTTATGCCTGAATTACTGACTTTAAACACCTTTTCAAGACTGCTTGAAGGGCTTTTAATCACCTTAGAAATTTCTGCTGTGAGTATCATCATCTCTTCTGTGGGCGGGCTTTTTATGGGTGTAATTTATAATCTTAAAAATCCTTTTATAAACGCATTTTGTAGATTTTGCCTTGAATTTGTTCGCGTTATGCCTTTGATCGTGTGGCTTTTTGTGATTTATTTTGGTTTGTCGCGTTGGTTTGGCTTGAATTTAAGCGCGGTGAGTGCGGCGATTTTAGTCTTTAGCATTTGGGGCGTGTTTGAGATGATGGATTTGGTGCGAGCTGCCCTGCAAAGCATACCAAAACACCAATACGAATCAGCAGCTAGCCTTGCTTTAAACACTTATGAGCTTTATACTTTTGTCATCTTACCTCAAGCCTTAAGACGTCTAACTCCAGCAAGTATAAATTTACTTACTAGAATGATTAAAAGCACGACTTTTGCTTTTTTAATCGGAGCAGTTGAGCTTGTCAAAGTAGGGCAGCAAATCATCGAGTTTCATCATAGCAATGTTTATGCTTCTTTTGTCATTTATGGTATAATATTTTTTATATATTTTTTATTATGCTATCCGCTTTCTTGGTATTCTCAAATTTTAGAAAAAAAATGGAGTTAAAATGGAAATTTTAAAGATCAGCCATTTACAAAAATACTACGGCTCACACCATGTTTTAAAAGATATAAATTTAAGTGTAGCTAAAAAAGAAGTTGTGGTGATACTAGGACCTAGTGGGTGCGGTAAATCCACGCTTTTACGCTGTGTTAATGGACTTGAAAGTATAGCAAGTGGAGAAATTTATATTGATAAAGAAAAAATTGATACCAATTTTAAGGATTGGCAAAAGATTCGCCAAAAAGTTGGTATGGTCTTTCAATCCTACGAGCTTTTTGATCACTTAAATGTCGAGCAAAACTTGCTTCTAGCTCCTTTAAAAGTGCAAAAACGCAAAAAAGAAGAAATTTTGCAAGAGGCTATGACTTGGCTTGAAAAAGTAGGCTTAGCGCACAAGCTTAAAGCCTATCCAAGAGAGCTTAGCGGAGGACAAAAACAACGCATTGCCATAGTAAGAAGCTTGTGTATGAATCCTGAGCTTATGCTTTTTGATGAAGTAACAGCTGCTCTTGATCCAGAAATCGTGCGTGAAGTGCTTGATGTTATGCTTAATTTGGCAAAAGATGGTATGAGTATGCTTATAGTTACACATGAAATGGGCTTTGCAAGGGCTGTGGCTGATAGGATAGTATTTATGGACGCTGGGCAAATCGTTGAAATTTCAAGTCCGCAGGAGTTTTTTACCCAGCCTAAAACCCAAAGAGCGAGGAAATTTTTAAATTTATTTGATTTTCGTGCAGATAACAGATAAAGTAAAATTTTTGTGCGGTGATATTAGCTTGGCAATGTAGCCATTAAAAGCGTAATAAAGCTTTTAAATCCTTATAAAACTTATCCGCCATAAGCTCATAGCCTTGCACGCTTAAATGCACATCTTCTTTTGAATACCCTTGCTCTATCCACAAGTCTTTGCCTCCGCTTTCTTGCATAAATTTATGCATATCAAAAAGCAAGAGTTTTTGCTCTTTTGCGAGTTCATAAAGTGCATCTCTTACTGGGTAAAAGTCGCTTGAAAGTTGATAATTTTCAGCGATTTTTTGTGTAACACTTGGTGGAGAGATCAGCAAAATCACAGCATTGGGACTTGCTTGTTTGAGTGTGGTAATGAAATTTTTATAATTTTCTTTAAATTTAGTTTTATTGAAATTTCCTAACAAAACATCATTTGATCCATATGCAAGTATGATAAAATCGCTTTTTATTATGCCAAGTTGCGCTGGCAATGTTTTTTGATCCCATTTAAGCCACAAATCAGATCTTGCACCATTGATACCAAGCGTATCAAGTATGAGATTGTTTTTCGCATTATAGATAAAAAAGCCGTTTAAATTTGCTCCTTTTTCAAGGGCATGGATACTGATAGGAAAATGTATATTGTTAAATTCTTTGTAGTTAAGCCCAGAGTGCGTTGTTTTGAGCGTATAAGTTTTGCCTTTAGAGTCTTTGAGTATAAAGGCTTCTTTTTTGTTTTTACTTTCAAAAATGACGCCAAATTTGAAATTTTGTTCTTTGAGATTTGAGCTAAGTTTTACGAAAGCATTTTTTCTTAAAGCTTTTATACTTACGCCACCTAAAGCGTAGTTTTGTGTGCTATCGTTTTTAGAATTATACAGCTCAAAGCCCTTGCTTTCATAATCTAACATTAAATTATGTTGGTATTTGGGCTGTAAAGGGTAGGCAAAGCCTATGGCATTGACTTTTATAAGTAGCTTTCTTAGCTCTCTTGAAAAAAAATCAGCTGCCATATGAGAGTCGCCAAAAATGCGGATTTTCAAGTCTTTTTTATCGCTAAGGTATCCTTTTAGGCGTTCAAGTTCGCTTGAGCTTGCAAAGTTGATTAAAGCCGATCTTGGTTTGTCTAAAAGCTCTTTTTTGCTGATAGGCTGGCTTACTCGTATGCTTTTTGGCACGCTCATATATACACAAGCGTTGATAAAAAAAAGCCCAAAAACGCACAAAAGAAAAAAACAGATTTTTTTCATTTAAGCTCGTTTGTATCAAGTTTTTCAAGCAAAAGCTCAGACATAAGTTTTGCGCCTTTTATGTTAAAATGTGTGCCATCATCGGCTCTAATTTTAATGCTTTTGTTATTTTCATCTCTAATATAGCTTGAATACTTGCCGTCTTCACTTAAAGCTTGCGTTGTTTGAATGAAAATTTCGTTATTTTTAAGGTTTTCGCTACGATAAATTTCATTTAAGATTTTGATTTTTTCATTAAGACTGTCTTTTTTCACTGGAGGAATTTCATACCATAAAACCTTAGCATTGTGAAGTTTAGCGATTTTGATAATCTCATCAACGCGACTGGTATAAATTTCACGCCACTGCTCGCTGTTAAAGGCTTGGTATTTGCCCCCAAATTTAATGTCCCAAGGATCATTTGCGCCAAGTAAGACAACAAGATATTTTAAGTTCTTATTTTCCACAAATGCTGCTTGAGTCGCACTTGCCCAGTTAAAATAGCTTTTATAGCTTAAGCCTGTGCTTTGTTTGCTTAAATTCGTGCTTTTGATCTTAAGCTTGCTTAAATCTCTTGTCAAAGCCAAAGCTACACCTTGCATTAAAGAATCCCCTATCAGCAAGAACTCCTCGCCTTTTTGGATCACAAGCTTGCTTGGAATGGAGCTTAAATTTGTATCATAGTTTTGAATGCTTGTGTTTTTGTCAAGCTCAAGTGTTATTTTGCTTAAATTTTCATCAAGCTCATCGATAAGATAAGTTTCATTAAAACTTGCATTTATATCATTTGTGCTAAATTCACTCAAAGAGCCATAATGCAAGGCTTGGGTATCATTGCTTAGCACAGCTCGAATTTGTTCAAGCTTTACTTTAAAGCTGTTTGCTTCATCTAAAATATCATTTTGAAAAGCTACGTGCAAGTGATATTTTTGCTCTAAATACGAGGCTATGCTTTTATTCATCACAAAAGCAACGATGAAAAAAGTGCTTAGGATCACAAAGAAAAATCTAAAAATTTTCATCTTAAAAACTCTCGTAAATAAATTGAGGTATTCCACTTGGCATAAACGCAAAAACTACAAGTAAGATTAAAGCCAGCAAAATAGGCTTTAAAAACAAAGGAGTGATATGCAAAATTCGCACGCAATGTTTTTGAAAATTCACAAATAAAGGATAGATGATAAATAAAGCCACAAAGGACGCAAAAATATAAATATCTTTGTATTCAAGCTCAAAAAAGAAGTTATCCACGCAGGCTTTGAGGTATTCAAATGCTTTGTCAAAACTTGGATAATAAAAAAATATCCACGCAAAAGCCACAAAATGAAAGGTTAAAAAACTCCCCAGATATGGAATTTTTTGCAAATTTATCTTTTGGATAAATGGTAAATGCAAAAACACCACCCCAAGCCCATGCAAAAGTCCCCAAAATAAGAAATTGATGGTATTGTTATGCCAAATTCCAGAAAGCGCAAAAGCAATCAGCAAATTCACATAAGTTCGCATACGCCCTTTTTTGCTTCCGCCTAAAGGGATATAAATGTAATCTCTTATAAAGGTTGAAAGCGAGATATGCCATCTGCTCCAAAATTCTTTTAAGTTCTTTGAAAGATAAGGCATATCAAAGTTTTTAGGTAGGTTAAAGCCAAGCATTAAAGCAAAAGCTGTAACTAAATTCACATAGCCGCTAAAATCGCAATAAATTTGCACGCTAAAAGCATATATCGCACACAAAAGCTCTAAGAAATTATGCGTGCTAGGATTTGCTAAAATTTCTTTAGAGTAAATGCCTAAGTAATTAGCGATTAATACCTTTTTGATGATACCTAAGACGAGTAAAAAGATGATTAAATCGCCATTTGAAAATTCTCTTCTTTGATGAATTTGTTTGAAAAAAAACTCACTTCTCATGATAGGACCGGCTAATAAAGTCGGAAAAAAGGAAAGATAAGTGGCTAAATTTAAAAAAGTTTCGATTTTGTGTTCTTTATAAACGCTTACAAGATAGGTAATTGAAGCAAAAGTATAAAAGCTAATGCCTACTGGAAAAATAAGATCAGAATTTAAATACTCAAAACCAAAAAACGCTAAAAATTGATCAAAGCTATCTTTAATACTTGTAAAATACTTAAAAAAGCATAAATTCAAAACCGCAAAAGAAATGCAAGCAGCAAAAATGTATCTTTTTTGACGCACAAAAATCAACAAAGCAAAATAATGAATAAAAAAGGTATAAACAAAAAGCACAAGAGCAAAGTAAGGATTCATCAAGATATACACTATATAGCTAAATGCTAAAATAAAGATATTTTGTGCGCGAAAACTTTCTTTAAAACACCAATACAGCACAAAAAAAGCACAAAACATTAGTGCGAATTCTAAAGAAAAATAAGTCATTTCTACCTTTTTTGAGTGTATTTAAATTTGCAAATTAAAGCTTTGATTTTAGCTTATTTTGGCTTAAAGTGGGGTTAAGGATTTGAGTTTTAAGACTTTTGTTTTGTTGCCTCTTCGCTGTGTTTGTATAAAAGCTCTTCAAATTTTTGCACATTTTGTTGCAGTTCTTTAAGCATATTTTCAGCCTCAAGTCCTAGCATTAAAAGTTCATATACTCTTGGACGATCTTTTTTCCATTTGCGTAAGGTTTTGACATTGATATCAAGTCTGCCTGCTAAATCTCTTTGAGTCATCGCTTTTTCCAAAAAATTTTTACACAAGCATATATTTTTTAGCTTTAAAATACAACAAGGTAAATTTAGGATATTTTAAAGTAAAAAAGGGTAAATTTAGGACTTTATTTTCAAATATAAGTAGGGGGGGGGGGGAGCAAATTTTTATGATACCTTTTCAAAAAGATGAAAGAAATAATATCATTTATGGGGATTTAAGCAAGCAAAAAAATCTTAAATTTGAATTTAAAGGACGAGATAATATACTTTTCTTTGCCGCAGAAAGTGTAAATGTGAATGCAATTTTTTATGGAGACAATGCACTTTTATTTATTGCCGATAATATTCATATAAATGGAAGATTTGTTTTACATTCGCATGGGCTTTGTTATATAGGCAAAAATAGCACAAGTAATGGTGCAGATTTTCGGGTGTATGAGGGCAAAAATATCATTTTGGGTGATGATGTTATGTTTTCTTGGGGAATTTGGCTAAGCACCTGTGATCATCACTTGATTTTTAATAGCAAGACTTATGCAAGAAATAATTTCAGTAAAAGCATTTACATAGGCGATCATGTGTGGTGTGGGCAAGAAAGTGCGATTTTAAAAGGCTGTGTTGTGGCAAGTGGAAGCGTTTTGGGAGCAAAAAGCGTAAATTCTGGTAAAAAGTTTTCAAATGCTATTTATGCTGGAAATCCAAGTCAATGTATAAAAAATGAAGTATTTTGGAGCAGATTAGATCCATGTGTTGGTAATTGGGGTAAAGTCCAAACCAAGCAGCACAAAACCATGCAAACCGAAGATTTTAAATTCACCTTCCAAAAAGAAAAATTCCTCAATCCAGCTCTAATAGAAAAAGAACTAGAAAGTATGGATACAGCTTTGCAAAAGCTTGAGTTTGTGTATGATTATATCTATAATAACACAGAAAAAAATCGTTTTGCTTTGTTTGAAGATAGTGATAGTAGTGAATGTAAATTATATAAAGATGAAGGCAAAACAGCCTTTAAAGACTTAAAATTTATGGATAGTAAAGAACTTCAAAAACTAGAAATTTTTAAACCAAAAGGAGCTAAAGAAAGAATTCAAAACACACTTTCTTATAAACTTGGCTTAGCAATGATACAAAACTCAAAAAATACAAGTGGTATCATAAGCTTGCCTTTTACTTTGCTTAAGATTCAAAACAAACACAAAAAAGCTCAAAAACTTTATCAAGAACAAATTAAAATAAATCCAAATTTAAAACTTCCACCTTTGCAAATTTATAAAGACTATGAAGAAGCTTTAAAAGCAAAAGAGCATTTAAGTTATAAGTTAGGAGAAGCTTTGATACAAGCTCATAAAAACATACTTAAGGGAGGATATGTGAAATTTTTCTTTGAGTTAAAGAGGATTAAAAACAGCTACAAAAATACTCACAAATAAAACTATTTTGATTTAAATTTGTGTGTTTTTGTAAGAAAAGATAAAGAAGTTCTTAAATTTCAAGAAAAATTTTTCTTTTTATCGTTACAATTAAAAGAAAAATTAAGGAGTTTGAAAATGTCTTTTATCAAAGATTATCAAGAAAATGCAAAAGAAAGGGAAAACTTAGGCATTCCGCCCCTTCCTTTAAATGTAGAGCAAACAAAAGCACTTTGCAAGGCTTTACAAGATGAGCCAAGCGAAGAACTAGCCTTTTTACTTGAAAACCGAGTCAATCCGGGCGTTGATGATGCAGCTTTGGTTAAATGTGAGTTTTTAGATCAAATTTTAAAGTCAAAAATCAGCTGTAAAGTTATCGATAAAGCAAAGGCTTTAGATATGCTTGAGACTATGCTTGGAGGCTATAATGTTAAGGTTTTAATCCAGGCGTTAAAACAAGATGACACAGCCAAACAAGCTGCAAAAGTGCTTTCAAATATCATCTTTGTGCATGATGATTTTCATACCATTTGCGAACTAAGCAAAAGCAATACTTATGCTAAAGAAGTCTTAGAAAACTGGGCAAATGCAACTTGGTTTGAAAAAAGAGAAAAGCTTCCTGAACTTATAAAATGTATCGTCTTTAAAGTCCCCGGAGAAACAAATACTGATGATTTAAGTCCAGCAGGCGATGCTTTTACAAGAAGTGATATCCCACTTCACGCCCTAGCCATGCTTAAAAACCGCCAGAGCGGCAGCCTTGAAAAGATAGCAGAGCTTAAAAAAAGCGGTAGAGAAGTAGTCTATGTAGGCGATGTCGTAGGCACAGGTTCTAGTAGAAAATCAGCCATAAACTCTATACAATGGCATATGGGAAAAGACATCAAAGGCGTGCCAAACAAACGCACAGGAGGCATAGTTATGGGCTCAACCATAGCGCCGATTTTCTTTAACACTGCAGAAGATAGCGGAGCCTTGCCTATAGTGTGTGATGTAAGCAAGCTTGAAATGGGCGATGAGTTTGAAATTTATCCTTATAAGGGCGAGCTTGTTAAAAATGGCGAAGTCATAGCCAAATTTAAACTCAGCCCAAATACTATCTATGATGAAGTAAGAGCAGGCGGAAGAATACCACTTATCATAGGACGCGGTTTGTGTGCTAAGGCTAGAGAATTTCTAGGCTTAGAAACGGAGCAAATTTTCATCAAAGCAGAGCAGCCTAAAAACTCAAGCGGAGGCTATACTCTAGCTCAAAAAATGCTTGGTAGAGCCTGTGGAGTTGCTGGCGTGCGTCCGGGTATGTATATAGAGCCTATGACTTTAACCGTTGGTTCTCAAGATACAACCGGACCTATGACAAGAGATGAGATCAAAGAGCTTGCTTCACTTGGTTTTAATGCTGATATGGTTATGCAAAGCTTTTGTCATACTGCAGCTTATCCAAAGGTAAGTGATTCAAATTTACATAAAACTTTGCCATATTTTATGACAAGTCGCGGGGGCGTGAGCTTAAAGCCCGGCGATGGAGTCATTCACAGCTGGCTTAACCGCCTTGTGTTGCCTGATAGCGTTGGCACTGGAGGGGATTCTCATACTCGCTTTCCTATAGGCATTTCTTTTCCTGCTGGAAGTGGGCTTGTTGCATTTGCAGCTGTAACTGGCTCTATGCCTTTAAATGTGCCTGAGAGCATTTTAGTGCGTTTTAGTGGCGAGCTTCAGCCCGGAGTTACTTTGAGGGATTTGGTAAATGCTATACCTTATTATGCGATCAAAGAAGGACAGCTTACCGTAGCAAAACAAGGTAAGAAAAATATCTTTGCAGGTAAAATCCTCGAAATAGAAGGCTTGCCAAATTTAAAAGTCGAACAAGCCTTTGAATTAAGCGATGCTTCGGCTGAAAGAAGTGCAGCAGCGTGCTGTGTGGATTTAAGTGTAGAAAGTGTAAGTGAGTATATCAAATCAAATATCACCTTAATACAAGCTATGATTGAAGCAGGTTATGAAGATAAAAAAACCCTTGCAAGAAGAGCTGAAAAGATGAAAAAATGGCTTGAAAAACCTGAACTTTTAAGGGCTGATAAGGACGCAAAATACGCTTATGTTTTTGAGATTAATTTAAATGATATTAAAGAGCCTATTTTAGCTTGCCCAAATGATCCAGATGATGTAGCGACTTTAAGTGAGGTTTTAGCTGATAGCAAGCGTCCAAAACATATAGATGAAGTTTTTGTTGGCTCTTGTATGACAAATATAGGGCATTACAGAGCTTTAGGCGAAATTTTAAAAGGTAAAGGCATGATAGATACTCGCCTTTGGATAGTGCCACCAACGAAAATGGATAAAGCCCAGCTTAGTGCTGAGGGGTATTATAGTGTATTTGGTGCAGCTGGAGCGCGCATTGAGGTGCCGGGCTGCTCGCTATGTATGGGCAATCAAGCAAGAGTTGCTGATGGAGCTGTAGTATTTTCAACTTCAACTAGAAATTTTGACAATAGAATGGGTATGGGCGCACAAGTGTATCTTGGCAGTGCTGAACTAGCTGCTGTTTGTGCCTTATTAGGACGCTTGCCAAGCGTGAGCGAATATCTTGAACTTGTTAAAGATAAGCTTGATGATAGTAAAAAAAGCGAAATTTATAAATATCTTAATTTTAATGAGATTCAGGATTTTGAGCTTGTGGATTAAGAGAACTTTGGCTATAATTAACTTTTATTTTTATAGCCAATACAGCATTTTAGGGTTTTTGCCTTAAAATGTGAGCTTTTGAGGGGATTTTTTGAGATTTTTATTTTTCTTTCTTTTTTGTGCGGTTTTTACCTTTAATGCGTATGCAAGTTGCGAACTTTTAGAACAAGATAAAAGTCTCTTTCAAAGCGCAAACAAACGATCTGCTTTTGATCTTAATACTACGATCATAGAAACATTAAGAACTTGTGAAAAAAGTTTTAAAAACCAAAGCTTTAGCAAAAGACTTTATGAGCTTAGCAATGAAATCAGGGGCAATAATAGCTCTTGTGGAGGAATTCATTATTTTACTCATCTTGATTCTTTTCATCTTTTGCTCGCCCAGCTTGCACTTGATCCAAGCTCGTATCAAACGCCAAGTCATTTGGCGGATAAAAAAGGCGAGTTTCAAGCATATTTTCGTTATTGGGCGTATCAAAGTATAGGAAATTTCAGGCTTTACCGCGCATTTAATGAAGAACTTGAAAAAGCCAATAAAGCCTTTGTGGATTTTTTTATAAAAACGCACAAGATGAACGCACAAGATGCTAGAATTTATGCACAAAAGGCTACAGATGAGTTTTTATTTTGGGCTGTGGGTGAGACGAAAATCTTTAAAGATATTAGCGAGTTTCAAAAACTCATTATCGATAAAAGCAAAGGTTTAAGGCAAATTCAAGGCTATATCTATGCCAATAAACCAAGTGATATTGATCTTAGCATAGCCTTACAAACTGCACTTTTAAGCAAGAGAGATACAAGTATCATCAATGAGTTGATTCAATTTGGTGCGAAGATCAATGAGGGCTATGAAAGTGCTTTATTTTATGCTCTTGAAAGCTATGAAAATACGCAATTTCTTATTCAAAAAGGTGCTGATGTCAATGCAAGTAATGCTTTTGGCAAAACTCCTCTTTTTTATGCGGTAGAATTTAACCAAGAAAATATCGTCAGGCTTTTGCTTGAAAAAGGTGCAAATGTCAATGCAAGATACATCAATAATAACGAAAAATTAGCTATAAGTGGCAATACGCCTTATTATATCACACTTTGCGCGCTTGAGCATACTTCAAAAAATGTGTTTATGCACGCAGCAAGCTATGCAAATGTAAATATCTTAAAGCTTTTAACCACCTATAAAGTAGATATAAATGCAAAAGATGATTTGGGTTTTAACGCACTTGATTTTGCCATACTTGCACACAAAGATGAAAACATAGCCTATCTTAAAACACTAGGCTTAGAAGAAAACACAAATTTATTTTATGAAGGAACTTTAGAATGAAAACAGCATTTATCACAGGAGCAAGTTCTGGCTTTGGAGAAGCTATAGCTAGGGCATTAGCCAAAGATGGCTTTAAAATCATCGCTCTTGCAAGACGCAAAGAAAGACTTGAAAACTTAGCTAAAGATTTTCAAGGGCAGATTTATCCACTAGCCCTTGATGTAAGAGATAAAGAAGCTGTTTTTGAAGCAGTAAAAAATCTACCAAGTGAATTTCAAAATATAGACATACTCATAAACAATGCTGGTTTAGCCTTAGAAACTCAAAAATTTGACGAACTTGCCCTTGAAGATATAGAAACTATGGTCGATACAAATATCAGAGGTTTTTTATATGTAGCAAGGGCAGTTATCCCGCTTTTAAGAAAACAAAAAAGTGCTTATATCTTTAATCTTGGCTCAGTTGCTGGGGTAAATCCTTATTTTGGTGGCAATGTGTATTGTGGCACCAAAGCTTTTGTGCGTCAGTTTTCACTCGCTTTAAGAAACGACTTAAGAGGCTCAAATATCAAAGTAACAAATATCGCTCCGGGGCTTTGCAAAACCGAATTTAGCGAGGTGCGTTTTAAGGGTGATAAGAAAAAAGCTGATGAGTTGTATGAAAATACCAAGTATTTAAGCGCTGAAGATATAGCCAAAGTCATTTGCTCTATACTAGCCTTGCCCGATCATATCAATATCAACGAGCTTGAACTCATGCCTGTAACACAGACTTGGAATGGCTTTTTTGTGGAAAAAGGACAAACTCTATGAAAGCTGCATTTTTCTTATTTTTACCACTTTTTGCAATGGCTCAAAGCCCTGATTTGGCAAGTCAAAACGCCCAGCTTTTTGGCGTTTTTACACTTTTGCCCCCTATCGTTGCTATCGCTCTTGCTTTTATAAGCAAAGATGTGGTTTTATCGCTTTTCTTAGGAGCTTTTACGGGCACTTTTATGCTTGCGCTAACACAAAATGGACTTAGCAGTGAAGCCACGCTTTTAAACACTCAACTTGCAAATGAAACTTCTTTAAATTCAGCCCAAGTAAGCTTTTGGGCTATGCTGTATCATTCTACAATAGGAGCTTTTACCGGACTTGTTTTTAAGCTTTTAAATTCTATGGCAAGCGCTGGAAATGCTGGTATTATCTTGCAAGTTTTAACCATAGGAGGCGTAGTCGCTTTAATCACAAAAAGCGGAGGCACTAAGGCTGTAGCTTTGTGGCTTTCTCAAAAAGCTAAACAAGCTAAAAGCTCACAATTTGCTACTTGGTGCATGGGATGTTTTGTGTTTTTTGATGATTATGCAAATTCCTTAATAGTTGGACCTATCATGCGTCCAGTTACTGATAAGTTTAAAGTAAGTCGCGAAAAACTTGCCTTTATCATGGACGCAACAGCTGCTCCTATTACAGGGCTTGCTATCATCTCTACTTGGATAGGGCTTGAAATTTCACTGATTAGAAGTGGATATGATTTGATTGATTCGGCTGAAATTTTTACAGCTCTTGGGGTTGATAGGGCTTCGCTGAATGCTTTTGAAATTTTTGTGCAAACCTTGCCTTACCGCTTTTATAATCTTTTTATGCTCGTTTTTGTATTGCTGACTATCTTTATGGGACGTGAGTTTGGTCCTATGCTTAAGGCTGAACTTAATGCAAGAGCAGGTAAGTTTTCGCACGGACACGAGCAAATTGACAATATAGAAGATAAACTCTTAGAGCCAAAAGAGCATATCGCCCTTAAAGCAAGCAATGCTCTTATACCTTTACTTATCTTGGTTATTTTTGCTTTTGTGGGTTTTTATTTTAGTGGATATAATGCCCTTGAAGATGAAGCTTTAAAAGCCCAAATTAACGCAAGCCCACTTAGCCTTTTTGCCTTGCGTGAGACTTTTGGGGCAGCTGATGCTTCTGTGGTGCTTTTTCAAGCTGCGCTTTTAGCTTCTATAGTGGCTATTATCATGGGAATTTGGCGTAAAATTTGGACTTTAAAAGAAGGAATAGCGACTTGGACTCATGGCTGGAGGACTATGATAATGACGGTTATCATTTTGTTATGTGCGTGGAGTTTGGCTTCTACGATCAAAGATCTTGGCACTTCAAAATACCTTATCGAGCTTCTTTCAAGCACCACACCACTTTTTGTGTTAGCTTCAGCTGTATTTTTGCTTGCTTCTATCATTTCTTTTTCAACTGGCACAAGTTATGGAACTATGGGAATTTTAATGCCTCTTACCATACCTTTGGCTGCTGCTGTTGGCTTTCATAATGACTTAAGCGGAGCAGAACTTCATCATTATATGGTGATAAATATCTCAGCTGTTTTAACCGGAGCCATTTTTGGCGATCACTGCTCGCCGATTTCTGATACTACCATACTTTCATCTATGGGAAGTCGTTGTGAGCTGCTTGCTCATGTTAAAACGCAAATGCCTTATGCGCTTAGCGTTTGTGTTATAAGCATACTTTGTGGGTATTTGCCTGTAAGTTTTGGTTTAAATGTTTGGTTAAGCCTTATTTTAGGGCTTGTAGCTATGATCTTGCTTTTAAGATTTGTTGGCAAAAAGGTGTAAATGTCTGATTTTGCCAAAAAAAGTCAGTTTGCAAAAGAACTTTTTAAAGAGCTTGTAAATGAGCTTAAGATCGAGGAATTTCAAAACCATTCAAAAGCCTATAGAAACAGAGCCGAGCTTGCTTTTTATAAAGACGAGCAAGGCTTAAGTTATGCAAGTTTTGAGGGTAAGAAAAAGGTAAAAATTCAAAGTCTTGATTTTGCAGAGCCTCAAATTCAAAACTTTATGCCTTGCTTACTTGCGCGCTTAAATGCTAACAAAACCCTTTCAAATAAGCTTTTTGGCGTAGAGTTTTTAAGCACAAAAAAAGGCTTTAGCATAACCTTGCTTTATCATACAGATATAACTTTGTTTCAAGATGAATTAGCTCAACTTAGCAAACACTTAAATACTAACATCATCGCAAGATGCAAGGGCAAAAAACTTATCTTTGGCGATGAAAAACTCAAACAAAGCCTTGATATAAATGAAGATAAATTTGAATATATCTTTAGCAATGATTGCTTTGTGCAGCCTAATACTTTTATGAATGAAACTATGATTTCTTGGGTGTTAAATAAGCTTAAAAAGGATGATAAAAATGATTTGCTAGAGCTTTATTGTGGGTATGGAAATTTTACCCTGCCCCTTTCAAAGCTTTTTCATAGGGTTTTAGCTAGTGAAATTTCAAAGAAAAATATAGAATTTGCCCTTAAAAACTGCGAGCTTAATCAAAGTCAAAATATAGATTTTATCCGCCTTTCAAGCCAGGATCTTGTTAAAGCCTTTAAAAAAGAAAGAGCATTTTTTAGACTAAGGCATATAAACTTAGATGAATTTAAGTTCTCTCATGTCTTTGTTGATCCTCCAAGAGCTGGACTTGATGAGCTTAGTTTAGAATTTATTTCTCATTTTAAAAATATCATTTACATCTCATGCAATCCACTTACACTTAAAGCTAATCTTGACATTTTAAGCAAAAGTCACAAAATCAAACATTTTGCGATCTTTGATCAATTTGCTCACACTTCTCACCTTGAATGTGGAGTGATTTTGGAAAGAAAATAATTTTAGCTTTGAAATTGTATTTAAAGCTAAGATAAAGCTTGTATTTTATTTTTGCAAAATTTAAGCAAAATAAAGCTATGATTAATGCTTAGCAAAAAAAGGAATACTCAAAATGATAGAGCTCAATAAAATTTATCAAGCCAAACAAAAAATCGCTGATTTTATCATAAAAACACCATTTACTTACTCAAGTCAGCTCAGTGAAATTTGCAAGGCAAAAATTTATCTTAAAAATGAAAATTTACAACTTACTGGAGCTTATAAGATACGAGGAGCTTATAATAAAATCGCAAACCTTGATAAAAAAGCCCTAGAAGCTGGAGTAATAGCAGCAAGTGCTGGCAACCACGCCCAAGGTGTAGCCATAGCTGCACGAGAATTTAAAGCCAAAGCTATCATCATCATGCCTGAATCAACTCCCCTTCTTAAAGTCTCAGCCACTAGGGCTTTAGGTGCTGAAGTGCTTTTAAAAGGGGATAATTTTGATGAAGCCTATAGCTTTGCTCTACAATATGCCAAAGAACACAAACTTAGCTTCATACATCCTTTTGAAGACGAGCAGGTTATGGCTGGACAAGGCACACTTGCTCTTGAAATGCTTGATGAGATCAGTGATCTAAGCACTTTAATCGTGCCTGTTGGTGGAGGTGGGCTCATCTCAGGCATAGCAAGTGCTGCAAAACAAATCAATCCAAAAATAAGAATCATAGCAGCAAGTGCAAAAGGCGCTCCTGCAATGCATGATAGCTTTAAGGCAAAAAAGATTAAAAACTCAAAATCCGTTCGCACTATAGCTGATGGCATAGCCGTTAGGGACGCTCATAAGGTGAATTTAGATCTTATCTTAGAAAGTGTTGATGAGTTCGTGCAGCTTGATGATGAGGAGATTGCTAGGGCTGTGCTTTTCTTGCTTGAAAAGCATAAAATCATCGTTGAAGGCGCTGGAGCTGTGGGCGTAGCAAGCTTGCTTCAGCACAAGATCGAGTTTCAAAACGATGAAAAAGTAGGCGTAGTGCTAAGTGGGGGCAATATAGATGTGCAAATGCTTAATATCATCATAGAAAAAGGGCTTTTTAAGGCACACCGCAAAATGCTTATCTCAGTTACTCTTGTGGATAAACCAGGAGCCTTATTAGAACTTAGTGAAGCCTTAAAAGAAGCTGGAGCAAATATCATAAAGATTGACTATGATCGCTTTTCAACTAAGCTCAATTATGGAGATGCTATGATTAGCATCACACTTGAAACTAAAGGTAAAGAGCACCAAGAAAGCTTGAGGCAAATTTTGCACTCTAAAGGCTTCATTTTCAGCGAAAACAGCTAAAGAAAGGAAGAAAAATGCAAGAAAATATCGAATATATCATAAAAAATTGCAAAAAAGTTGCCGTTGTTGGCTTAAGTCCAGATGAGAGCAAGCCAAGTCATTATGTAAGCAAATGCTTGCAAGAGCATGGTTTTGAGGTTTTTCCTATCTATCCAAAAGAGCTTATGCTTTTTGATAAGCTTGCTGTGCCTAGTCTTGAGCATATAAATGAAAAGGTGGATTTAGTGCTGATGTTTAGAAAGGGCGAATTTGCAGATGAGCTTTTGCCTATCATCAAGAAAAAAGGCATTAAAAACTTTTGGCTCCAGCTTGGTATCACAAATGAAAAAGTCAAAGAAGAATGCAAAAAGGCTGGAATTTGCTTTGTGCAAGATAGGTGTATGAAAATCGAGCTTGAAAAAAGAGCTTGTATATAATAGAATTTTAAGCTAAATGGGGATTGTATGAATTATCTTATCATTGTTACTTGTATTTGGGCTTTTTCTTTTCCGCTCATAGGCTATTTTATCAGCGGACAAATGGATAGCTTTTTTGCCATTTTTATGCGTGTGTTTTTAGCTTTTTTGGTGTTTTTGCCTTTTTTGAATTGGCAGTGCAAAAACTCTTTAAAGCTTAAATTTATGGGTATAGGTGGCTTGCAAATTGGCATTATGTATATATTTTATTACCATTCTTTTTTGTATTTAAGTGTAGCTGAAGTGGCTCTTTTTACTATCTTTACGCCTTTTTATGTGAGCTTGATTTATGATTTATTTTCTCATCGCTTTAGAGCCTTTTATCTTTTAAGTATAAGTATTTGCGTGCTTGGAGCTTATATTATCAAAGCAAATGATTTAAGCTCAAATTTCCTCATAGGCTTTTTACTCATTCAGGGAGCAAATTTAGTCTTTGGCACAGCTCAAAGTCTTTATAAAATCGTGCTTGAAAAAGAGCCTATTAAGGATCAAAAAAGTATTTTTGGGTATTTTCATTTAGGAGCAAGTCTCATCGCTGGCTTAGCCTTTTTTACACTTGGAGATAGCTCAAATTTGCCAAAAAGTGCAAGTTCTTGGGCTGTTTTAATCTATCTTGGGCTTATTGCCTCTGGGCTTGGGTATTTTTGGTGGAACAAGGGAGCAACTATGGTAGATAGTGGGGTGCTTGCCATTATGAATAACGCTCTTATACCAGCTGCTGTATTAGCTAATGCACTTTTAATCTGGCTTTTTTTCCCAGAAAAACAAGTTCATTTTAGCACAGCTGAACTTGTGCGTATAAGCATAGGCACAGCCTTGATGTTTTTTTCTTTGTGGATTCATTATAAAATCATCAAGCATTATGAAAAAGGGACGAAAATTTAAAATTTGTTTTTACTTTTTTATCATTGTTAGAAAAGTTAGAGCATATAGCTTTCAACAAGTTTTTGCACAAGCAAATTCCAACCATCAACAAGCACAAATATGAGTAGCTTAAAAGGTAGTGAAATCATCACAGGCGGAAGCATCATCATACCCATAGACATTAAAACTGAACTAATGACCATATCAATAACCAAAAAAGGCAAATAAATCAAAAAACCTATCTCAAAAGCTGTTTTTAGCTCAGAAATCACAAAGGCTGGCACGATGATGGTTAAGGGCACATCATTGATAGTTTGAGGATTTGGCAGGTTTCGTATGCGGTAAAATAAAGCTAAGTCCTTTTCTCTTGTGTTTTTAAGCATAAAGTCTTTAAAAGGGCGACTTGCTCTATCAAAGGCTTCTTCATAGCCAATTTGTTCTGCTAAGTAAGGACGCACACCTTCATTATAAGCCTTTGTTGCTGTTGGCTCCATGATGAAAAAGGTAAGCACTAAAGCAAAGGTTAAAAGTATGGTATTTGGTGGCATGGTTGTGGTGCCTAAGGCTTGTCTTAAAAAAGAAAATACCACGATAAGCCTTAAAAAAGAAGTCATCACAAAAACTATGGTAGGAGCTAGGGCAAGTATGGTTAAAACGATGATGATATTCATCACGGTAACGAGCTGTTGTGGGCTATCTGGTGCGCTTAAGCTTAAATTTACGCTTGGTATAGTTGCTTCAGGAGCAGCAAATAAAACAGAGCTAAGCAAAAAAAGCAAAGAGATAATTTTCAAAATGAAGCCTTATTTTAATCTAAAAGCTGATTATAGAATTTCATCACTGAAATTTGGGTTAAAAGAGCTATAAAAATCAAGATAAATTCAAAAATTCCATAGCCAATTTACACCCTAAAATCAAGCCTTTTTAACTTTAACTTGCTACAATATAAGAAATTTTTCAAGGAAATATAATGAGCATTTCTGTAGTTGTCCTAGCAGCTGGACTTGGAACAAGAATGAAGTCAAATAAGGCTAAAGTTTTACAAAGTCTAAGTGGCAAGGCTATGATCTTTCATATACTCAAACAAGCTTTTGTAATCAGCGATGATGTGAGTGTGGTGCTTTCTCATCAAAAAGAACTCATAGAAGAAGAAATTTGCAAAGACTTTAAAAATGTGCGTTTTTTTACTCAAGATTTAGAGCATTACCCAGGAACCGCAGGAGCTTTAAAAGGCTATACACCAAAATATGAAAGGCTTTTAGTGCTGTGTGGGGATATGCCCTTAATCACTCAAAAAAGTTTGGAAAAAATGAGGGATTTACAAGCTGATTTTGGCGTGGCTGTCTTTGAAAGCAAAGAGCCAAAAAATTACGGCAGAGTGGTGCTTAAAAATGATGAAGTACAAAAAATCGTCGAATTTAAAGATGCAAATGAGAATGAGAGGAAAATTAGCATTTGTAATAGTGGCGTGTATGTGATTAAAAGTGAAATTCTTGCTCAGGTATTGCCTCAAATTTCAAACCAAAATGCGGCAAAGGAGTATTATCTAACCGATGCCATTGCCTTAGCTAAGAACTTAAATGCTAGTGTGAAAGCTTGCTTTGTTGATGAGCTTGAGTTTATGGGCGTAAATGATAAATTTGAGCTAAGCACAGCTGAAACCTTAATGCAAGATCGTATTAAAAAAGAGCTTATGCTACAAGGCGTGATTTTTCATAATCCTAGCTCAAGTTTTATCAGCTGCGAAGCTGTTTTTAAAGGAGAATGCGAAATTTATGAACATGTGCGTATAGAGGGTAAAAGTGTGATTGAAAACTCTATCATTAAAAGCTCAAGTGTGATTGAAGATAGCGTTGTGATAAACTCAGATCTAGGACCTTTAGCCCACTTGCGTCCAAAATGCGAGCTTGTAAATACTCACATTGGTAATTTTGTAGAGTGTAAAAACGCTAAACTTAAGGGCGTAAAGGCTGGACATTTAAGCTATTTGGGCGATTGTGAGATAGATGAGGGCACGAATGTGGGCTGTGGGACTATCACTTGTAATTATGATGGGCTTAAAAAACACAAAACCATCATAGGTAAAAAAGTTTTCATAGGCTCAGATACTCAGCTCATCGCTCCTGTTGAAATAGAAGATGAGGTTATTATCGCAGCTGGTAGTAGTGTAAGTGGGTGTGTGCCAAAAGGAAGCTTATTTATCAATAGAGCCGAAAAAAAGATAGTCAAAGACTTTTTTTATAAAAAATTTGGACTCCAATGAAAACGATTTTACTTGCCGTAAGTGGAAGCATAGCCTTTTATAAGGCTTATGAGCTCATTTCTTTGTTTAAAAAAGAAGGCTTTAGGGTCAAGGTTTTGCTTAGTGATGGTGTGCTTAAATTTGCAAGCGTTATGAGCTTTGAGGCTTTGGCTGATGAGGTTTTACACGGCTTAAATGAAAGCTGGGAAAATGATAAAAATCATATCGCTTTTAGCAAGGATTGTGATCTTATCCTTTTTGCTCCAGCAAGTATAAACTCTATCAACAAACTTGCCTTAGGTATAGCCGATACACTTTTTATCCAAACTCTAATCGCCACAAAAGCTCCTCTTATCATCGCTCCTGCTGCAAATACGGCTATGTATTTGCATTTTAGTACCCAAAACTCTTTAAAACTTTTAGAGCAAAACAAAGCCCTTATCATTAAGCCTATTTCAAAAGTTTTAGCCTGCAAAGATGAGGGCGTTGGAGCTTTAGCTGAGGTTCAAAGCATTTTTAATGAAAGCAAAAGAATGCTTTTAAAGCAAGATTTTTGGGCTGATAAAAGCATTATTATCACTGGTGGAGGCACTAAAGAAAAGATTGATGAGGTAAGGTGCATTAGTAATTTTTCAAGCGGAAAAATGGCTAAGGCTTTAGCTGATGCTTTTTATTTTTTAGGGGCTAAGGTTACACTTTTAAGCTCGGTGCATTTTGATACGCCTTATGAATTAAAGCTTTTTGAAAGCTCTAAGGAACTTGCAACCTTGCTTAAAGCTTATAAAAATGAGGATTATTTGTTTATGGCAGCTGCGGTAAGTGATTTTGTGTGCGAGGGTTTTAAGGGCAAGGTAAAGAAAAAAGATCACCCACAAGGACTTGATTTGCATTTAAAAACAAATATCGATGTGCTTAAAACTTGTGAATTTAAGGGTAAAAAAATAGGCTTTAAGATGGAACTTGATAAGCAAAATGCCCTTCAAAATGCTAAAAATATGCTTCAAGAAAAAAAGCTTGATATGGTATGTTTAAATATACTCAGCAAAGGCAAGGTTGAGTTTGGCTCTACAAAAAGCGAATTTGAGCTTTTTTTCAAGGATAAAAGTGTAAAACTTGATCTTAAAGATAAAGAAGAACTTGCTTTTGAAATCGCTCATTTGTGTAAAGGCTTATAAATGAGTATGATTAATGCAACCTTACCAGTGCAAATGAAGGTGCTTGAAAAAACAGGATATAATAACTATACCTTGCTTTTAAATCATAAAAAAGTCAGCACCAAAAGTCATATTGAGCTTGAGGTAGGGGCTGAATATTTGGCTGAGCTTTATACAGATAAAGGCGGTGTGATCACTTTTAAAAATCTTGCTCAAAAGCCAGAACTTATATATTATGAAGAGGGACTTAAGCTTATATTAAGGCTTTTAGAACACGATTTTGATTTTAAGGCTTTTGTGATTGAAAACTTAATCAACGCTAAAGATAAGGCAAGCTTTGAGCTTTTTAAGGCTATGCTTTTTGCAAGTTATGAAAATATCTATCATATCCCCTTTGTTTTTGAAGATAAGGCTTGTTTGTTTCAGCTTAGAGTAGGAGCAAAAAAAACCGAGCTTTATTTGTATTTTAGCGTATTTGGAAGCTTAAAGCTTATCATTGAAGAAGAGGGTGTAAAGCTTTATACGCCTTTTTTTAAGGTGGCGAATTTTTTAAGCAAGCATTTAGGATTTGCTATTTTTCAGCAAACTAAACTTACAGCTCTTTTTAAAGTAAAAAAACGGCTTGATTTTAAAGGATAAATATGAACACACTCAATCATCTTGCAGTGGTAATGGACGGCAACAGGCGTTGGGCAAGGCAAAATGGCTTTTTAGCAAAACTTGGCTATTCAAGAGGGCTAAAAACTATAGAAAGACTAATGCAAGTTTGCGTTGAAGAAGGTGTAAAAGAGCTTAGTCTTTTTGCTTTTAGTACTGAAAATTGGGCGCGTCCAAAAGATGAGATTGAGTTTATCTTTAAACTGCTTGAAAAGGTGCTTGATGAGAGCCTTGAGCGTTTTGTTGAAAACAATGTAAGATTAAGGGCTATTGGGGATTTAAGTCGCCTTGAGCCTCATTTGCAAGCTAAGATTAAAAAAGCTCAAGAGCTCACTTGTGATTGCACGCTTTTATGTGTCAATTTAGCTATAAGTTATGGCTCAAAAGATGAGATAGTGCGTGCAGTAAAAAGGTGTATTGAAAAGGGCTTGGAGCCAAATGAAGCTCATATCAGTGCAAATTTAGATCTACCTTTAGATGTGGATTTGCTTTTAAGAGTAGGGGATGCTAAGAGGCTTTCAAATTTCTTGCTTTGGCAGTGTGCTTATGCTGAAATTTGCTTTAGCAATACTCTTTTTCCAGGACTTACCAAAAGAGAATTTAAAAAAATCATCAAAGAATTTCAAAAACGCGAAAGAACCTTTGGTAAATGATAATTTTGGTAGGAATTTTAGGACTTTGCATAGGCTCATTTTTGACTGCTTTAGCTCAAAGATTTTGCTTTCAAATGCCACTTTTTAAGGCAAGGTCCTTTTGCTTTGTATGCAAAAATGATTTAAAGTTTTATCATTTAATCCCTCTTTTTTCTTTTGTGTTTTTAAAAGGAAAATGCGGCTTTTGTGGGGCTAAACTTCCTTATGAACTTTTGATTGTGGAGTGTTTATCTGCTTTACTTTTTGTGCTTGGTTTTGTTTTTAGCTCAAGTTTGAGTGAATTTTTTGTGCTTATTTTGCTTTTAAGCGTGCTTTTGCTCTTGTCGTTGATCGATTTTTATCTCTTAAGCGTGCCTGAGTTTTTGCTGTGGCTAGCATTTGTGTGTGCTTTTTTGCTTGGCTTTAAAAGTGAAGAGCTGTTTAATTTAGTCTTTTTGGAGCATTTTGAGCAAGGTTTTTTGCTTTGTGCTTTAGTATTTGCTGGTTTTATGTTTTTGCTGAAAAGCTTTGTAAGTTTTATCATCAATTTTCAAAAGCAAAATGAAGTGCTTGAGAGTATGGGCGAGGCTGATGTTTTAATCGTAGCAGCCTTAGCAGGAGTGCTGGGCTTTAAGCTTGGCTTTTTGATGATTTTTCTAGCAGCCTGCATGGCTTTACCTTTTTTGCTTGTTTTGAAATTTAAAGGTGAAAAAAGCCCCAAAATCGCAATGATTCCTTTTTTTAGCCTAGCTTTTGTTTGTATTTTTTTTATGGAAAGGTATTATGAAACTCGTTTATAAATACAGCTTAAATCATTTCTTAAGCACAAATTTATCACTTTTTTTAGTGCTTTTTCTCATCGTTTCTATGGTATTTTTTATCCAGCTTGCTCGCCTAACAGCAAGCATTGAAATTTCGTTTTTAGACTTTTTAAAACTCTATAGCTTTATGATCCCTCGCATACTTATTTTTACCTTGCCGATAAGTTTTTTTATCGCTCTAACTTTAGCTCTTTACCGCTTATCAAGGGAAAATGAAAGTATAGTGTGTTTTGCGCTTGGTTTCTCGCCTAAAGAAATAGGCTATTTTTTCTTAAAAATCGCTTGTTTGTTGAGTGCTTTTATGCTTGTGGTTGCTTTAGTGTTTATCCCAGTCGCAGCGGCTTTGCAGAGTAATTTTGTGGATTTTAAAAAAACTCAAGTAAAGCTCAATCTTAAAACCGGAGAATTCGGACAAAAATTCTTAGATTGGCTTGTATTCATAGAAAAAGAAAATCAAAGCTTATATGAAAATATCATTATGTATCACCCAAGCACTAAAACAAATCCTAAAGAACAGCTCATCATCGCCAAAGAAGGCGTGCTTGATCGAGTCGATCAAAGCCTTGCGTTTAAGTTAAGTGATGGCAAGGTCTATAGCTTCGAGCAGAACAATACTTGGTATTTGGGGCATTTTGATACTTTAGTTGTCAATACCTTGTTGAGTGGTTTTGATACAAACAAAGAGCCTTTTTATAGGTATTGGAATGATATGAACTCAAATGAAAAAAAAGCAAAAGAATTTGTTATTTACACTCTCATCGCTCTTTTTCCAGTGGCTAGCACCTTTTTTGCTTTGTGCTTTGGTTTGGTAACTTATCGCTATGAAAAAGGTTTTGTGTATTTTGGGATTTTTGGGGTGATTGCACTTTATTTTGGGGCTTTAAGCGTGTTTTATCAGCCACCTTTACTGGCTGTGATTTTAATCTTTTTGATCTTTTTGCTTGCTTCTGTGTTGTATTTTAAATTTAAAATTCTTAGCAGGTATTAAGTGAAGCTTAAACTTATCTTAGCTTATGATGGCTCTAAATTTCAAGGCTCAGCAACCCAGCCTCACAAAAATAGCGTGCAAGATCATTTAAGCTCTGCTTTAGCTCATCTTGGCATTTTTAATCAAGTTTTATTTGCTTCTCGCACTGATAAGGGCGTGCATGCCTTAAGAAATGTCGCAAGCGTAGAATGTGGCGAGCATTTTAGTGATCTTGAGTATCTTAAAAAACAAATCAACAAATTCGCTCGCCCGCATTTAGATATAAAAGCCATCTATAAAGTGCCTCAAAGCTTTCAGCCAAGATTTGATGCCAAAAAAAGAGCGTATCGTTATGTGTTTAATCATGCTTGTTTTAGCCCATTTTTAAGCCCATATTGCACTTTTTATCCAAAGATAGATTTAAAAAAGGCTAATCTTGCTTTGAGCTTATTTCTTGGCAAACACGACTTTGTGTATTTTCAAAAGCAAAGCGATAAAAATACCATTAAAACAATGTTTCAGGCAAAAGCTTACGCATTTAGGCATTATACGATCTTTTATTTTCAAGCTGATGGCTTTTTAAGGGCTCAAATTCGCCTTAGCGTTGCTGCTGTGCTAAGGGTGCTTGAAGGCAAGATAACGCTAAAGCAATTGCAAGATCAAATTGAGGCTAAAAGTATATCAAGCCGAGTTTTAGCCCCAGCAAATGGGCTATATTTAAGTTCCATAAGCTATTAAATTAAATAAAACAAATTTAATCATACTTTAAACTTTTAGCGTGTATAATGCCAAAGCTACATTTTCGTAGTAATTTAATATGATTTTTAACAATCATAAATTTCACAAGGAGAATAAATGAAAAGAATCATTTCTTCTGCCATTTTGGCATTGTTTGTAGCGTTTCTAAGCGCTTGCTCAAACTCATCTTCAAAAGAAGATACTAACACAACTTCTGCTAACACTCAAGCAGCTTCAACTCTTGAGAGTATCAAAAATAACGGCGTAGTGAGAATCGGCGTTTTTGGTGACAAACCTCCTTTTGGTTTTGTTGATGAAAAAGGGGTAAATCAAGGTTATGATATTGTCTTTGCAAAACGCATAGCACAAGAGCTTTTAGGCGATGAAAACAAGGTGCAATTTGTGCTTGTTGAAGCAGCAAATCGCGTTGAGTTTTTAAAGTCTGATAAAGTTGATATTATCTTGGCAAATTTTACTCAAACTCCAGAAAGAGCTGAACAAGTTGATTTTACTTTGCCTTATATGAAAGTGGCTTTAGGCGTAGTTGTGCCACAAGATTTGAATGTAACAAGTGTTGATGATCTTAAAGATAAAACTCTTATCTTAAACAAAGGCACTACAGCTGATGCATTTTTTACTACGAATTATCCAGAGATCAAAAGCTTGAAATTTGATCAAAACACCGAGACTTTTGCAGCTTTACTTGATGGACGCGGACAAGCCTTAGCTCATGATAATACGCTTTTATTTGCTTGGGTAAAAGATAAGCCAAATTTCAAAGTTGCTATCCAAGAACTCGGTAACAAAGATGTTATCGCTGCAGCTGTAAAAAAAGGCAATGATGAGCTTAAAAACTTTATCAATGATCTTATCGTAAAGCTTGCTGATGAGCAGTTTTTCCATAAAGCTTATGATGCAACTTTAAAAGAAGCTTTCACTGATGATATCAATCCAGAAAGCGTTGTTATCGAAGGCGGCAAGCTTTAATCCAAAAGAGGCTCTAAGCCTCTTTTCTTCTAATCCTTAAAAAGGCTTTTCTTGAGAAAAAAAGCGGTTAAAAACACCCTATATGCTTCTTTGGGTGGAATTTTAGAATTTTATGATTATATACTTTTTGTCTTTTTTGCTAAGCTTTTTGCAGAGATATTTTTTCCACCAAATAATGCTTTTTGGGCTGAGATTGGTGTATGGATAAGCTTTGGAGCAGGGTATTTAGCCCGTCCTTTTGGGGCTGTTGTTTTTGCCCATTTTGGTGATAAAAAGGGACGAAAAGATGTATTTTACATCACCATGCTTTTAATGATACTGCCAAGTTTTGCCCTTGCTTTTTTGCCAAGCTATGAAAGTATAGGACTTGTAGCAACTATAATTTTATTTGTGATACGCATTTTGCAAGGTTTGGCTGTAGGTGCTGAAGTAAGTGGGGCTTGGGTTTTTGTGAGCGAGTTTGTAAGTCAAAAGTATAAAAGCCTTGCACTTGGCTTTATCTCAGCAACTTTAACACTAGGCTTGCTTTTGGCTGGGCTTGTAAGCTTGCTTGTTAATGAAATTTTCACTCAAGAAGAGCTTAAGGCTTGGGCTTGGCGTTTGCCTTTTATTTTAGGTGGATTTTTTGGGGTTTTAGCTTGCTTTTTGAGAAAAAAACTCAGTGAAACGCCGGTATTTGAAAAACTTAGAAAAGATGAAACCTTGCTTAGCTTTCCACTTTTAGAGGCTTTAAAAACACACAAACTTGCCATGCTTGTGTGCGCTTTAATGAGCGTGGTTTTAACAAGCGGGGTAGCGACTTTAACCATAGTTCCCCAGCATTTTAACGCGCTTTTAGGTTTTGATACAAATCAAAGCTTGATTTACTCAAATTTAGCTATAGTTGCTATTATCTTTGGAAGTCTTATACAAGGAGCTTTGGCAAGTTTTTTTGGGAATTTTAAAATTTGTGTGCTGTTTAGTTTGCTTTTTGCTGTTTTTGGCATAGGGCTTGGCTTGTATAATGAACGCTTTTTATTTTACTATCTTTTGGCGTGTTTTATGCAAGGTATTATTTCTTTTGCACCTATTTTTATGACTAGTGTTTTTAAACCTGAACTTCGATTTAGCGGGCTTTCTTTTGCGTATAATATATCTTATGCGCTTTTAGCTTTTGTAACGCCTTTTGTCATTCGAGGAATTTATGAGAAGTATTTGGGGTATTATTTTGTTTTTGTGGCACTTTGTAGCTTGCTTTGCGTGCTTTTGGTAAGGCATTTAAATAATGCCTATTTAAGAAGAGTTTAAAAGTAATTTTTGAGCTGAATAAAATTTATAAGCAAACAAAGTCTTAAAATGGTGGTTAGAGGCAGAATCGAACTGCCGACACGCAGATTTTCAGTCTGCTGCTCTACCGACTGAGCTATCCAACCACGATTTAAAATAGAAGTTGAGATTATAGCTTTTTTTTGCTTAGATAAAGCTAAAATTTAAAAAACTTAATTTTTATCCTTAAATTTAAGTTTTTTGTGCTACAATACAAACTTTTTGATACAAATTTATATTGGAGTTGTTTTGAAACAAACGCATTTTGATAGAAAAACCGTGAGATTTTTATTTCTTGGTTATATTATCATTGCTTTTTTGGGTGCTTTTTTGTTGCGCATTGAAGGTGTGGCAAAAGGAGAGCTTGGCTTGATTGATGCTCTTTTTACTTCTGTTTCAGCTATTTCTATGACTGGACTTATTGTAAAAAATACTGCCGTTGATTTTAATTTGAGCGGACAAATTATCATTTTGTTTTTAATACAAATTGGTGGGCTTGGTTATATGGGGCTTGGAGTATTTTTTTATGTGCTAATCCGTAAAAAAATTGGCTTTCATGAAAGAAATATGCTTAAAGAATCCTTGCTTTATCCTCATATGGAAGGGGTTGTGGATTTTTTACGAAAAATTTTGCTTTTTGTTTTTATGGTAGAGTTTATCGGAGGAATTTTACTTTTTTTACGCTTTGCTCTTGATATGCCTATAAATCAGGCTCTTTGGTTTGGTTTTTTTCACGCAATTTCAGCATTTAATAATGCTGGTTTTTCTATCTTTGAAACAGGCTTAGCAGCGTATAGGGGTGATTTTTGGATCAATTTTGTCATCACTAGTCTTGTTATCATTGGTGGTATAGGGTATTTTGTGCTTTTGGAGTTGTATTTATTTCAAAGAAAACGTCTTTCAGGTTTGAGTGTGCATACTAAGATAGTGCTTATTAGCACGCTTGCACTGATTTTAAGTGCAACTTTGGCTGTGTTTTGTTTTGAGTATGCAAATGCCAAGAGTCTTGGCGCACTTTCTTTTTTTGAGAAGCTTTTAAGCTCTTATTTTACAGCGGTAAATTACCGAACTGCTGGTTTTAATACGCTTGATCTAAGCACTTTTAAAGATGCAAGTTTATTTTTTGGCTCTTTGTTTATGATTATTGGTGGGGGACCGGGTGGAACTTCAGGCGGTATAAAGGTAACAACTTTTGCGGTTTTGATTATTTATACTTATTGGGTGATTAAAAATGGACGTGTGCGGGTTTTTCATTATGAAATTCCAGATGAAGTGGTTAAAAGAGCTTTTGTTATCGCTGTTGGATCAGCTACTTATATAGTAACTTGCGTTTTACTCTTGAGTTTGCTTGAGAGTGATGTGCGTTTTATTTATCTGCTTTTTGAGACAAGTTCAGCTTTTGCAACCGTTGGAGTATCAGTTGGTGATGGTGGCACGCTTTCTTTAAGTGCGCTTTTTGGCGATGATGCAAAACTTGTTATTATAGTGTTGATGATAAGTGGAAGGATTGGCGTTTTTGCCTTTTTAGTGGCAATTTTTACAAAAGATAAGGAAAAATACATCAAATATCCAGAAGGGAAAATTTATCTATGAAAAATGGAAAAACTTATGGGATTATAGGACTTGGTAAATTTGGTTCAGTGATTGCAAATGAACTGATTAACGGCGGACAAAGCGTGATTGTTGCTGATCGAGATGAAAACAGCCTTAAAGAGTTGCAAGACAAGGTAAGTTGTGCGTATATACTTGATTCAACTAATGCTGTCGCTCTTAAAGAAGCTGGCTTTCACAATATCGATGTTGTCATCGTGAGTATAGGCGAAAATGTCGAAAAAAGCATACTCACTCTAATGGCGTTAAAAGACATTGGCGTTGAAACCGTGATCACAAAAGCCACTTCTTTGATACACGGACAAATTCTTTCAAAACTCGGCTCTTCAAAGGTGATTTATCCAGAAAAAGAAAGTGCCATAAGGCTTGCTAAGGAGTTTTTACTACATACTGAATTTGAGGTGATTGATATCTCAGCAAATACTGTCCGTGCTGTGAAAATCATCATCAATGATAGTCTAGTGGGACGCAGCTTGCAACAAATCGCTCAAAATATGCGCTTGATAGGATACAAAAAGAAAGGCTCAAGTGATTGGGAGCTTTTGCCAGAACTTCTTACCACCCTAGTTGATGCTGGAGATAGCGTCATTTTGCTCGGCACAGCAAAAGAATTAGAGGAATTTGAGCATTAAAATTTAGATTTTGATAAAAAGGCTTATTTTGATTTTCTTCTTAAATTGTCGCTATTTTGATCAAGTTAATCTTTAAATTTGGAATAAGCCTTTTTGCTATTATTGCAAGTAAAATTTATTTTGCAATCTATTTAAAAATTAATAAAAATAGAGTTTTTTTAAAAAATAAAAATTTCAAATTTTTATTTTTTATCCAAGAGAGAAAAAATATGCTAAAATATAGCAATTTTCTTTTCAAAGGCTAAAAGATGCATAATAACCCAAAAATGTTTTTAAATAGAGAGCTTTCTTGGCTGAGATTTAACACTCGCGTTTTAGATCAGTGCTCTCGTGATATACCCTTGCTTGAAAAACTCAAATTTATAGCCATTTATTGCACGAATTTAGATGAGTTTTATATGATACGCGTAGCTGGGCTTAAGCAACTTTTTGCCGCTGGAGTAAGTTTAAGTGGGGCTGATGAGATGACGCCTTTAATGCAGCTTAAAGAAATCCGCAAATACCTTCACAAAGAAAAACCCCTGCTTGAAAAGTATTTTATGCAGATTAGAAACGAGCTTGAAAAAGAAAATTTATTTATCAAGCCTTATGAGGAGCTTGATTGCGAGCTTAAAGAAAAATGTGATGAGTTTTTTTTCTCAAATATCTTTCCAGTGATCGTGCCAATCGCTGTTGATGCGACGCACCCTTTTCCACACCTAAACAACCTTTCTTTTTCTTTGGCTGTAAAGCTTTGCGATGCCTTGCAACCTGAATTGATTAAATTTGGAATGATCCGCATACCAAGGCTTTTGCCGCGTTTTTATGCGGTAAGCACGAATGTTTATGTGCCTATAGAAAGTATAGTTCATCGCCACGCAGAAGAGATTTTTCCGGGCTATAAACTTTTAGCTTCAGCAGCTTTTAGGGTAACAAGAAATGCTGATATTAGCATAGAAGAAGAAGAAGCAGATGATTTTATGATGATACTTGAAAGAGGGCTGAAACTTCGTAGAAAAGGAGCTTTTGTTCGTCTTCAAATTCAAAAAAACGCTGATGAGCAAATCGTCAATTTCTTAAACACGCATATGAAAATTTTTCATAAAGATGTCTATGAATACGAGATACTTTTAAACCTTCCTTCTCTTTGGCAAATCATCGGCAACAAAGCTTTTACACATTTGCTTTTTCCTTCTTATACGCCAAAAGTTTTACCACCATTTAGTGAAAATATGTCTGTGTTTGAGTGCATAGACAAAGAAGATGTTTTGCTTTTTCATCCTTATGAGAGCTTTGATCCGGTGTTTCGGCTCATCAAAGAAGCAAGCACTGATCCTAAGGTGATCTCCATACGCATGACTTTATACAGAGTGGAGAAAAACTCAAATATAGTCCAAGCGCTTATTGACGCGGCAAATGAAGGCAAGCAAGTTACGGTTATGGTGGAGCTTAAGGCGAGATTTGATGAGGAGAATAATTTGCATTGGGCAAAAGCATTAGAGGACGCTGGAGCTCATGTGATTTATGGTATAGCTGGCTTTAAAGTGCATGCAAAAATTTGTCAAGTGATAAGACAAGAGGGTGAGAAGCTTAAGTTTTATATTCATCTAAGCACAGGTAATTATAATGCCAGCACAGCTCGAATTTACACTGATGTGAGCTATTTTACAAGTAGGGCAGAGATCGCTAAAGATAGCACAACCTTTTTTCACATACTTTCTGGCTTTTCAAAAAATCGTCGCTTAGAAACCTTAGCAATGAGCCCAAATCAAATCAAAGAAAAAGTGCTTGAAATGATAGGCGTTGAGATCGCCAAAGGCAAAGAGGGTGTGATCATCGCAAAGATGAATTCACTTGTGGATAGTGATATCATTAAAGCTTTGTATGAAGCTTCAAAAGCTGGAGTAAAAATCGATCTTATTATAAGAGGTATAAGTTGTCTTAGACCTAAGGAGGAATACAGCCAAAATATCTGTGTAAAAAGTATCATTGGTAAGTATTTAGAGCATGCAAGAATTTTTTATTTTAAGCATTCAAATCCGAGTTATTTTATCTCAAGCGCGGACTTTATGCCAAGAAATTTAGAGCGAAGATTAGAGTTGATGACACCTATATTTGATGAGACTTTAAAGGCTAAGTTAGCCGAGCTTTTAAGGCTTCAGCTTAGTGATAATGAGCTTGCGTATGAGCTTGAAAGTAGCGGAGAATATATCAAAAAGCCACATACTGAAAAAAGTATGAATTCCCAAGAAGTGTTAGAAGCATATATGAGTAGAATTTATAAAAGCATCACAAAACATAGCGATCAAAGTAGGGCAAGTAGGCTTGTATCTAAGCTTTTTAAAGAAAGTTGAGCTTGACGATATAATTTTAAATTATAAAAAATTGACAATAATAAGGCTTTGAATAAAAGTGATAAAATTTCATGATAGTATTTTTGTAAGTTTGGCAAGCTAATATATCGCTTTAAGAAATCAAATCAAAATCAACCTAAATTATTGCCAAGAAAAATGACGCGTAATTTATACAAATCAAACACATTTTTGTTTGATTTGTTCTTCAAGTTGATTTGAAACAACAAAGCCTGTGTTATAAAGCAAGCAAGAGCCGACATATCTTACTTTTAAGACAAGTTTTTTATGCTCGGTATTGCTTGGGTCGTGAGCTTTTCTTGCAAGTTCGTGTATCTCATATACTATGTCCTTATTAAGCTTACTTAGATCAAGTTCTAGCACCATATTTTCAAACTCTTTTGGGGCTTGGGTAAATTCTTTTTCTTTGTATTTATTTCTAAAGCCAACTTTAGCTTTTATTTCTCTTTTCTTTGCGTCCTCAAGCTCTAAAACTTCATTAACCATAAAGCTTGACTCACTTTCATCTTTTCTGTAATTAATGACAAAAGCATAAGCTTTTACTCTTCTTTTTTCATCTTTAAAAATTTCTTCAAGTTCAGCTACATTTTTTTCAAAAACAACCACATCAAAACTTGAGTAAAAGTCTAAAATTTGCATTTTGGCATATCGTTTGCCGTTTTTACTCATCATCGCCTTAAAATCCTCTATGCGTCCAACGCACAAAATTTGCCCATTACCCTTAAGATTTTCAAAATCAAGACTTTTATAATACTCAATTTCAGCAATTTGCTCGCTAAATTCATCAAGTGGGTGTGCTGAAACATAAATGCCTAAGATATCTTTTTCAAAATCTAGCTTTTCTTTGAGATCGTATTCGCTTATATTTTTTAAATCAATCTTGATATTATCAGCCACTTCATCAATGCCAAACAGCGATGAAGCTGAATTTCTCTTAAGTTCAGCTATCTTTCTTGAGTTTTCACACAAGTGAGGTAAATTTTCGATTAAACACCTACGCGTAAAGCCATATTCATCAAAAGCACCGACTTTTATAAGACTTTCCATAGTGCGTTTATTAACTTTAGTTGGATCGATTTTACTCATAAACTCATCTATATCCTTAAAGCCTTCTTTTGGACGCGCGCTCATTAAATTTGTAACTGCTGGCGTGCCAACTGATTTGATCGCTCCTAGCCCATACACTATAGCCTCACTGCCATCTTCAAGCTCAATAGCTTTAAACTCGCCCTGAGCTTTGTTAATGCTAGGTGGTAAAAGCTTGATATTCATTCTTTTCATTTCTTCTATATATTGAGCGACTTTTTCAACCTTATTTTGCTCGCTAGTAAGTAATGCAGCCATAAATTCACTTGGATAATAAGTCTTAAGATAAGCTGTTTGAAAGGCGATAAGCGCATAAGCAGCAGAATGAGATTTGTTAAAGCCATATTCTGCGAATTTTAAGATAAGCTCAAAAAGATCATCAGCTTTTTGTGCGTCATAGCCTTGTTTTTTTGCCCCTTCTAAATACTCAGCCTTTAAGCCATCAAGTATTTCTTTCTTTTTCTTACCCATAGCACGGCGCACATTATCAGCACCACCTAAGCTAAAGCCACCGATTTTTTGCACGATTTGCATAACTTGCTCTTGATAAACTATAACACCATAAGTATCTTCAAGTATAGGTTTTAAGTCTTCAAAAGCATACACAGCTTTTTTTCTGCCATGTTTTATATCAATATAATCATCAACCATACCACTTTCTAAAGGTCCTGGGCGATACAAAGCCAAAACAGCGATTAAATCCTCAAAGCAATCGGGTCTTAGCCTTGAATTTAAAGCTTGCATACCGCCTGATTCGATTTGAAAAATGCCAAGTGTGTTTCCACTTTGTATAGTTTCATAGGTTTTTTTATCATTTAAATCTATCTTTTCCCAGATGATATCTTTATCAAATCGCTGTTTAATAAGCTTTACAGCATTATCAACAACGGTTAGGGTTTTTAAGCCTAAGAAGTCAAATTTGATTAAATCAACATCTTCTAAAAAGTCCTTTGAATACTGCGTTACAAGGTGCTTTTCATCGTTTTTACTTGGGCGAAATAAAGGTGTTTTTTTCCATAAACTTTCATTTGAGATCACAAGTCCAGCCGCATGCACGCCAGCGTGGCGATTTAGCCCTTCAAGTGCAAGCGCAAACTCCCACCATTCTTTACCTTTAGCGTGGCTATCTAAAAATTCTTTGATCTTTGGCTCTTTGGCATAAGCATCTTCAAGCGTGATCTTAAGCTCTTCAGGCACAAGCTTAGCAAGCTCATCTCCATCTTGTATGCTGATATCAAGCACACGAGCTACATCACGGATTACGCCTTTTGCAAGCATTTTACCAAAAGTGATGACTTGAGCGACTTTATCAAAGCCGTATTTATCGATCACATAATCAATCACTTCATCGCGTCTATCTTGACAAAAATCCACATCGATATCAGGCATTGATACGCGTTCTGGATTTAAAAAACGTTCAAAAAGCAGATTGTAAGGTAAGGGATCAAGATCAGTTATCTTTAAAGCATAAGATACTAAGCTACCAGCTGCAGAACCTCGCCCAGGTCCAACTGGTATATCTTTGCTTTTTGCCACAGCGATAAAGTCATGCACTATAAGCATATAACCAGAAAATTTCATATTTTTAATCACTTCAACTTCCATAGCTAAACGCTCTTTATACTGCTCGTGCTTATTTTCATCGATAAATTCAAGCCTTTGATCAAGTCCGATTTTACATAAATGTTCAAAAACAACATCATCATTTTTAAAACTAAACTCAAGCTCTGGTTCTGGTAAGCTTAAGCCGTGTTCTTTAGCGTATTCTCTTGTGAATTTAAAATTTGGCGGGGTTGGATTGCCAAGATTGAGCTCAAGATTGCATTTATCAGCGATTTCTTGAGTGTTTGCAATAGCATCAGGTAAGTCTGCAAAAAGCTCATTCATTTGTTCGCTTGATTTGACATAAAACTCATGCACGCTGTGTCTTAAACGATCTGGATCGTTTAGCTTTACACCCATATTTACGCACATCAAAGCCTCATGTGCCGCAGCTCTATCTTTAAAAGTATAATGCGTATCATTTGTCGCGATAACTTTAATGTCAAGTTCTTTAGCCAATCTTAAAATTTGATCATCGATAAAAAGCTGATCGCCTATACCATGACGCATAAGCTCAAGATAAAAATCATCTTTAAAAACCTCTTTATACCACAAAGCCACTTCCTTGGCAGCTTCATAGCCTTTGGCTCCAAATTTTTGATTTTTTTCACTTTGGGTGTTTAGGTGCCAATTTACCTCACCTTGCAAGCAAGCTGAAGAGCAAATCAAGCCCTCACTATGTTCTTTAAGAATTTTTTTGTTAATGCGTGGATAATAATACAAGCCCTTGATGTAGCTTTGAGAGCTTAAATACATTAAATTTTGATAGCCTATTTCGTTTTTAGCATATAAACAAAGATGAAAACGTTGTCTGGTGCTCTTGTCGTTTAGCTCCTCGCCATTGTGTATATATGCTTCAAGTCCGATGATAGGCTTTAAGCCCTCTTTTTTCATCGTTTGGTAAAAGTCAATCGCTCCAAACATATTGCCATGATCAGTCATTGCTACACTTGTCGCACCTTGAGCTTTGAGCGTTTTTGCAAGTTCTTTAAGTTTGTTTGCTCCATCTAGTAAAGAGTATTCAGTATGTAAGTGCAAGTGGGTAAATTGACTCATCTTTTATCCTTAATTTTTTTAGCTTGATTATATAGAATTTGCACTGAAAAAAAAGTAAAAAAGAGCTTGTTTGTAGCTTAAATGATTAAGGAAAAAAATAAGATTTGTTTTCAAAATTTAAAACAAAATTATTAAAAATCAAGGATTTTTAAACAAAGCCTTGCAAATTCATTTTACAAAGCTTGTTGCAATCATTCAAAGAAGATCAAAATAAATTTAATAAAAGCCCTTCGCTCACACTTTGATAACTTGCTTCGCCGCATAGATACCTTACAAGCTCAAGTGCAAATTGGGTGGCATAAGCTGGTCCTGCAGCGGTGATGATATTTTTATCTACCACTACAGCCTTTTTTTGATAATTTGCTTTTATATCCTTTTCAAAGCCTATATAGCAAGTAAAATCACCCTTTAATACCCCAGCACTTGCCAAAACTACTGGTGAAGCACAAATGGCACTGACAAGTTTATTTGCTTCATACATAGCTTGTATGCCTTTAAGCAAGCGGATGTCTGCTTTAAGATTAAGCATACCATCAAGCCCACCAGCTAAGGCTATGGCGTCAAATTCTAAAAAATCAAGTTCTTCTAAGTTTGCCTCAGCTTCAATGCTTATATTATGAGCTCCAAGCACGATTTTTTCATTATTTAAGCTTGCTAAACATACCTTTATACCAGCCCTTCTTAAAATATCTACTATGCTTACAAGCTCGATTTCTTCAAAACCTTTTGCTATAGGTACTAAAACGCTTTTCATTCTTCTTTTTTCTCCTTAAGTTTTTTATATCTTTGTTCTCGCTCCTCATTTCTTTGCATCATTTGGCGGTTAAAACCTATGACTAAGATAGCAATAAATGCGATAAAAAGCAAGAAGATTAAAGCCTTGAAAATTCCCATTTTTACTCCCAGCACTCAGCATTTTTAATGCCAAGTTTTGTTGCACTAAATTTTGGATCTATACCCATAGCCTTTTGAGCTGAAAAGTCTTGCATAACTTTTTTGACTATACCGCCTAAAAGCAAGATAGAAATGATATTTGTCGTTGCCATAAAAGCCATAGTTAAGTCTGCAAAATTCCAAGCAAGCTCTAAGGTAAGTTGAGCACCGATGAAAATAATAGCCACAGCACAAATTCTAAAAATCATCATCACTGATTTTGAATTAGTAAGAAATTTGATGTTTGCTTGAGCATAGTAATAATTACCTATCAAAGAAGTTATAGCAAAAAGCACTACAGAAAAAGAAACAAAGTGAAGCCCAATGTCTCCATAATAACTCTTCATCGCCTCTTGCACCAAAGGAAGAGCCTTTAAAATAGGCTGACCACTGGCATCAAAATTTTGAAAATACGCTGTTGAAAACAAAACCAAAAAGCCTGTAGCTGTGCAGATGATAACATCGATTAAAACGGCAAAAGATTGCACTATACCTTGTTTTGCTGGGTGGCTTGTAACTGCAGCTGCAGCAGCATTTGGTGCTGAACCCATGCCAGCTTCATTTGAAAATAAGCCTCTTTTAATGCCTATAACAAGAGCTGAACCTGCAAAACCACCAAAAATAGCCTCAAAATCAAAAGCACTTTCAAAAATCAGCTTTAAAACACTAGGGATAAGCTCATAATGCATCACAATAGCCACAAAAGCAAGAGCAATATAAATCAAAGCCATAATAGGCACGATGATAGAACTTACCTTACCAATAAGACTATGATGAGAAAAGAAAAGCCAAGCCCCAAAAAGTGCTAAAATCGCTCCTATGATAGGAGGAAAATTTGAATCCGCAAAACTCACGCCAGTTTCAGCTATATTTTTATAATACACCTCAAAGGCTGAAGTCATAGTATAGCTTTGCAAGGCATTAAAACCAAAAGCATAAGTAAGCACTAAAATGATCGCAAAAGCAATAGCAAGCCATTTTATACCAAGAGCTTTTTGTATATAATAAGCTGGTCCTCCTTTAAAGCCTTTTCCATCTTTACTTTTATATACTTGAGCTAAAGTACTTTCAGCAAAAGCAGAAGCCCCACCAAAAAACGCCATAGCCCACATCCAAAACAAGGCTCCAGCACCTCCTAAGGTAATAGCTGTAGCTATACCTGCTATATTTCCTATACCTACTCTTGAAGCAGTTGAGATCATCAAAGCTGCAAAAGGTGAGATATGATCTTTGTTTTTCTGGCTTTTGTCTTGTCTTTCTGTGAGGATTTTAAAGACAAAAGGTAGCATTCTAAACTGCACGAAAGAAAGCTTAAAACTATAATAAAATCCACAGGCTATAAGACAAAATATCATTATAAGATCAGTTCTTGGAACGATTTGCGAGCCTATAAAATCAGCTAAATTTGGCATTTTTTCTCCTTAAAATTTTATTTTAACACAAGCTTTGTTATAAAGACTTTAAGACAAAGCCCTAAAAACTCTAATGTGTAAAATCAGCAAAATTTTGCCTTAAAGCCTCATAAGCGATAATGCCAGCACTTGTGGCTAAATTTAAGCTTCTACCATAGCTTTTCATGGGTATGGTGATCATATTTTTTGCATTTATTTGCATAAGTTCTTTTGGTAAGCCAAAGCTTTCACTGCCAAAAAATAAAAAATCGCCCTTTTGAAAACAAGCTTCAAAATAAGGCTTTTTGCTCTTTGTCGTAGCAAAGAAAAAGCGTTCTTTATAAGCTAAATTCATCTTTAAAAAATCCTCTAAACTCTCCCAGATAATAGGCTCAAGCTTCCCCCAATAATCAAGCCCAGCCCTTTTTAAAGCTTTTTCATCAAGGCTAAATACACAAGGTTTGATGATATGCAAATGAAAGCCTGCATTAAAGCACATTCTGCCTATACTGCCGGTATTTTGAGGAATTCTTGGATTGACAAGCACGATATGAAACATAATAAAGCCTTTTTAAAAGCTTATAGTATAGCAAATTTTGCTTATTTTTGTATGAGATTTATGAGACATAAATTTATTAAAACTTTTTTAAAATCTGCTATAATGAGGGTTATTTTTAATTTTTAATAAGCATTAAGGAAAAATTGATGAGTGATATACACAAAATCTTTGCTTTTTTAGAGCAAAATCCTATACAAATTCTTAGCACCAGTGTTGCAAACAAGCCCACTTCTCGCCCTATAGGTAGTGCAAGCTTGATTGAGAATAGAATTTATTTTTGTATGAATAAAGACAAGGCTATGTATGAAGAGCTTTTAGCTAATCCTAATGTATGTATTTGCGTGTGTGCGGCGGATTTTTCTTGGATTAGGGTATTTGGCGAAGTAAAATTTGATGAAGACAAGGCTATAAAGGCTGAGTTTATAAAGCGTAAAAAGACACGATTTGAAAGCGTTGATGAGCCAAATTTTAAGGTATTTTATCTTGAAAATGTGAAGGCTGATCTGAGTATAAAAGGTGTTAAAACGAGGCTTGAGGCTTGATAAACAAGCCTCTTTTTTAGCTTAAAACAGCTAGAATTTTGTTTAGGTTATCTTGCTTGATACCTTTCCATACAAGGAAAAAATCAACGATTACCCACACCCACAAAATAATCAAAAACACAGCCCCTATATAAAATATCACCGTTGCACAACCAAGTATCCACAAAACAAGCTTTGCTATACCAAGTCCTATGTCACCTTTATAAAAGCGATCTATGCCAAAACCACCAAACAAAAGCCCAAGCACAAGCCCGATGATTACATTTTTCAAAGGAAGCACCATTAGGGTATTTAGCTTGTCTTCACTTGCTACTTTAAGCTTATCTTGCACGATAGCAAGGCTAGAGTCTGGAATTTTATCTTTGATTGATAAAAGCACCGCATTTGCGTCCATTTTTTCTCCTTAAAATAAATTAAAGGCTTAATTTTAGCCTATCAAGCTTTTATGTTTGCTTAAAATTCAACGCTTGTTTAAATAATATGCTTTGATATTATAATCAATTGGTATGCTAAAGCTAAGCACCTCCCTACCTTTAAGTATCTCAGCTGGCGGTTTTGGTAGGGGATTTGCACTGCTGATAAGTTTTAAGCTTGCTTCATCAAGCAAAGTTTCAGAGCTGCTTTTTTTAAGCACGCAAGAAAGCACTTCCCCTTGTGCGTTTATCTTGATCTCAAGCAAGGCTACACCTTGAATTTCTTTTGTTAAAGCCTCGCTTGGATAGTGTTTGAAGCGATTAAGATGAGCCATTATAAGCCCTTGATAGCTTTTAATTTGTGCTCTTGCTGAACCGCGAATAACCGTGCTTGCTTCTTTGCTTGTGCCTTGCACTGGGGCTGAGGAAAAGTCATCTTTTTTAGTCCTATCTAAATCCGAGTTTAAATTTGAGGCTTGACTGCTTTGTTGCTGGCTTTGAACTTGTTTGCTTTCGTTGTTTGGCTTTGAATCCTTGCTTTGATTGAGTTTAAGCGTAGCTAAGTCTTCATCTTCAAGATCAAGACTTTTTTTGTCAGTTTTTTGCTTTTCTTGCTTGGTTTTTTTCTCTGATTTGTCGCTTTTTAGGGATTTTTGCGAAGGATTTGAAAGCTCTTTAAGCTCGCCAAGTGGGACATTTGCTACTATCATCACACTTTGAAAAGTATCACTTAAATCCGCCTCAAAGCCACCAAGCTCTTCTTTTTGACGTGAGGAAAAATCAAAAAGCAAACAGGCTAAAAAAGCCAAATGCACGCTTAAAGCTAGGATTATACCGATGATTAGGGCTTTTTGTTCGCTCATGGTGCGTTCTTGATCTGGGTTGCAAGGGCGATTTTGTGAAAGCCGCCATTTTTAAGCTCATTTATGATTGAAGCTAGCCTTTCATAAGGTACAAGCTTATCGATATAAAGATAAATCAGCTCATCTTGTTGCACGCTTTTAGCTTTTAAACTCGGGATAAGCTCGTTTAAAGCGAGCTTTGTATCATTGAGCGAGAGTTCATTTTCGTTGATATAAAGTATAAAAAGCTTGTTTTCATCGCTTTTTGCACTTGATGAACTTTGTGGGAGTTCTACCTTAACCGAGCTTGTGATTAAGGGCGCAACCACCATAAAAATGATAAGTAAAACAAGCATTATATCGATAAATGGCGTTACATTAATCTCGCTAAGCTCTTGTTCATCGCTGTGTGTTAGCATGTCTTGTTTCCTCTTAAGCTCATCACAAAAAGCATAGTGGCGTTTTCATCAAGTCTTTGGGCAAATTTAATGCTTAAGCGCAACAAATAATTATAAAAAAGCACCGCAGGTATCGCAGCAGCTAAGCCAAAAGCTGTAGCAAATAAAGCCTCAGCTATGCCAGGAGCCACTACAGCCAAACTTACGCTATCATTTTTTGAAATACCAATAAAAGCATTCATAATCCCCCAAACCGTGCCAAAAAGTCCTATAAAAGGAGCACTTGAGCCAATAGAAGCTAAAAGAGCTATGCCTAGCTTTGCATTAAAAACAAGTTCTTTAAGCTTGCTTTCAAGGCGAATTTGAATGCGTTTTTCTAGGTGCGCATCCGCCTCACTTTTTTGTCTTTCATCTTGAATTTCTTGCACTAAAGCAAGGCTTAAAGGGCTAAGACTTTGGGTTTCATTTAAATTTGAAAGCTCGCTTAAGCTTTGTTTATCCTTTTTTGTCATCTTAAGCAAGGCATTATAACGCAAGCTTTTTGCGAAAAACACAGCCCAAGAAAGCACAGAAAACAACACTAATATAACAATGACTGATTTTACCACCGCATCAGCGTTTGAATACAGCGAGCTTAAAGAAAACTCAAGCGTTTTATGTGGCTCTTGTTCTCTAGCTTGTATTTGCCCAGCCTGTGTTTTTTCAGTGCTGTTTTGCTCTAAAACTGCTTGATTTAAATTTAAGTCTTGCTCGCTTAAATTTCCCTCAGCATTTAGCCAAGTAAAGCTCAAACTTGCTA
Organism: Campylobacter sp. MIT 12-8780; assembly: GCF_006864535.1. NCBI lineage: Bacteria > Pseudomonadati > Campylobacterota > Epsilonproteobacteria > Campylobacterales > Campylobacteraceae > Campylobacter > Campylobacter sp. MIT 12-8780. The sequence continues at coordinate 127,686 of NZ_QHLL01000003.1, read as the reverse complement.
GTAAAGAAAGCAAGAAAAAAGATTTTAAGGTATTCATAGTTCTCCTTTAGTATTTATATGAAAAGCCTATAACAAAAGTGCGTCCTCTAGCAGCATTGTTAAAAAGCGTAATGTCATTTCCAGCAACTTGCGCGGAGCTAGAATTATAAGTATAAAGTGCATCCATGTAATTACGATCTTGTAAATTTTGCACTTCACCGCGAATGACGAAGTTTTTCAAAGGTTCAAAACTTGCGTAAAGATCAATGATAGTTGGAATTTTTGGCAACTCTTGTGTGCTAAAAGCCCAAGTATTATCCTCTGGCGCACCCGGAGTAGTGCCATTACTAACATTTGTAAGGATTGGATTAACACGCTCGGTTTTTCCGGTGTATTTGATAAGTGTGCCAAAAACTATGCGTTTATCCCAAAAACGAAGTCCCAAATCAGCTGTTGCGATATCTTTTGGCAGAGTTGAAAACTGGCTTTGTCCGGTGTGTTTGATATTTGCACCTCCTCCTCCACCACCTGCGTTGGCTTCATTTTCTGAAATTTGTCTATCTGCGTTTTGGTGTGTGTAAGAAATTTTTGCATAAGCAAAGCCAGCGTCATAGTAAAGCTCACTTTCAATACCGCTAAATTTTGCCTCGCCATTAAAGGACAGAAACAAAAGTGGAGAATCTGCCGTATCGCTAATATTTCCGATGGATTTGTTATAAATATAATCCTTAACATCGGTATAAAAATAAGTCGCCTTAAAACCAAAAACATCATGCTCGCTGATTAATCCCTGCTTAAAAGAATTAAAGCCGATTTGATAAGTATCAGAAAATTCTGGTCTAAGTCCTGTGTTTATATCTTGAAAATCATCATAAGTACTTGAGAAAAAGAACTCTTGCACATTTGGTGCTCGGTGTGTGCGTGAGTAAGACATAAAAGGCGTAAAAAGCGTGTGTAGCTTAAGGCTAGCCATAAGTGAGGTGTTAAATTTCATATCTTTTTGTTTAAAATACCCAGCCGCTTTTGGTTCGCAGTAAGAATTCACCTCACGACACGCCCCTTTATCAGCACTTAACTCATAATACATAGCATTAACATTAGCATTAAGCTCAAAAATTTCATAATTGTAAGTATTATCTAAATAAATTGTAGTGATTTTTTGCTTCCCCTCAGGCGCAAAACCATAACGAAAATAATTGATATATGTGCCATTATCATAATCATAGCACATACTATCATTTGGATCACAAGAGCTTGTATCAAAATCTCTATCATAAGAATTGCTTAAGAAATTTACACCTAAAGTGCTTGTTAAATTCTGCGCCTCATTTAAATCAAAATAAAAAGCATTGCTAAGATCAAGCGTTATAGCTGTGTTAGTCGCTACGCCTTTCATCTTACCAGCTGCTCCTTGCATAAAAGAAGCTGTTTCGTTGTAGTATTGATCAGCTTTGTGATAAGCTGCTAAAAAACGCAAATCCACAAGTTCTGTCTCAGGATCAAAGCGGTAGTTAAGTTGATAGTTATCATCATTGATTTCACGCCCAGCTAATTCGTTATCATAGCGCCTATAAGAAAGCACGGCTGAACTTGCATTTTTTTGAAATTCAACTTTTGCTAGTTTATTTATAGGTTTTTGCGTAAGATTGCTTTGATCAAAGGCTGCATTATCAGGGCGCCCATCACCATCTGCATCGTTTCCACCCAGATCGCTTAAAAGTCTGCCGCCGCCTATTTTATAACCTTGCGAAAGTTTGCGCCCACTATAAGCATACATAAGACCCAAAAAGCCATCATTTGTAAAATTATACTTACCTGCTACAGCGCCCATATAGCTTGGACCAAGTTTATTTGAGCCATAGCTGTATTTAGTAAGCACGCCAAATGATCGATTGTCGCTAATAATATCACTTATGCCTATAGTGCGAAAATTTGCAGAACCCATTAGCGCATTAGCCCCACCAGCACCCGAAAAAGTTCCTCGTTGCATATCAACACCTACTAGTAAATTTTGATCGATTGCCGCGCCAAAGGCTGAAGTGCCAACAATCTTACCATTTGCGTGAAACCGCCCTTGATCTTCGCTGCTACCAAAAAATGTCTGTGTAACTCCATCAATTTGTGTATTAACGCGTCCAAGTCCGGTAAGCCCACGAATATTTACAGAAATAGTGCCTTGAGACTCATCAACCTGCGTAAAGCCACCCGGAATACTACGCACTATACTATCTAAACTTTGCGTAGCGGTATTAATCCCCTCACGACTTGATACAGCACCTGGTGTGATAAAGGGCTTTTCGTCATTTTTGACATTTGTGCCTGAAACTTCTAGAGTGTCAAATTCTAGTATTTCTTCTTGCAATGCCCCCCCCCCTCAGCTGTTCTTCTTGTGCAAGTAGTTGCATACAAGCAAAGCAAGTTGCGAGAGAAAATTTAAATAAATATCTCATTACTTGTCCTTTGGTATTAAATTTAAATTGTTTTGTTTTAAATTTTTTAAAAACCTTAAAAACACTTATATTTCCTTTAGTATTTATACTCAAAACTTACCACAAAGGTGCGTCCGCGTGCTGAATTTGAGAAAAGATAGATCGGATCGCCTGTAGTACCATCATATTGAATCTGATTATCTAGTGAATTGTAAGCATTTAAAGCGTCCATATAGTTTTCATCAAAAGCATTTTGCACTTCAGCTCTCATAGTGAAATTTTTAAGCCATTCTATATTCCAATATAAATCTACTATGGTAGGAATTCTTGGCAAATCCTGTGTGCTTGGATCAGGATAATAAGGGTTGTTTGGATCCTCTGTCCAAGCGTCAGTATTTGGATTTACTCTTTTTGCTTTTCCGGTGTATTTTGCTATACCGCCAAAGCTGATCCTATCACTGAGCCTAACACCAAGTTCTATATTTGCATAATCCTTTGGAAGTTCCATAATTTTACTCGCTGAAAAAGAGCCAAATTGAGGTCCTGAAGTTTGAGAGATAGCCGAGCTTGTTTCTTGCCTTGAATACATAGCTTTAGTATAAACAAAGCCAAAATCATAGCTCAATTCTAATTCTACACCCTTAAATATAGTATCATCAACCGAATTTAAGTGCATATAAAATTGCGAGCTTTGGCTACCATCCGCATTCTCGAGATAAAACTGATCGTTATAAATATAATCTTTTATTTTCGTATGATAATACACTGCTTTAAAGCCAAAGCGATCATCATCTTTTAAAAGCCCATGCTTGAAGCTGTTAAAGCCTATTTGCCAAGTATTGGCTTGCTCTGGTTTTAAGAAGGGATTAACACCATTGCCTTCGTTATTTGAGAAAAACATTTCTTGCACGTTAGGAGCTCTATTTGTTCTTGCAAAGCTTACAAAGGGTGTAAAAAGTTCATGAAAAGTAGCCGAAAGCATCACAGAAGCATTAAAACGTAGTCCATCTTTGTCTATATCAGTAGCTGTTTTTGGAAAGCACATAAAATTTACTTCATCGCAAGCTGGTCTGTGTCCTTTGATATTCCAATCTAAAAGGTTGACATTGGTGCCAAGTGTGAAAATACCATAGTTTAAGCTATTATCAAGATAATAAGTTAAAAGATTTTGTTTTCCACGAGGCTGAAAAGGTAGAGAGCTTGTTCCTGTGTTTGCTGATATATTTATGGTATTTTTATAATCATTAAGCAAAACATTTGTCCCAAAACGAGTGTTTAGCTTAAATCCGCCAAATTCACTCTCTAAAGTATCGCTTATATCAAAAGTAGTAGCTTTGTTTTTCGCTTTTGTATTAGCTATGGCGATATTTGCTCCAAAAGTAGAATTTGAGCCATAAGTTTGTATGCCCTGATTGTAGGCAAAAAGGGCGTTGAGATTGAGCCACCAAGTAGGATTATGCCAAAAGTCAAGTTGATAGTTGTCATTATTTATCTTTCTGCCAGCAAGCTCATTTTGATACCTGCGGTAAGAAAATATAGCGTTGGTAAAAGAATTTGGGGCGTATTCGAGCTTGAAAAGTTGTGAATTTGGTTTTTGGGTTAAAAAATCTGGATCAAAAGGAGCGGTGCTAGTATCGGCTATACCATCTCCATCAGTATCCACCATAGTATCACCTATCTTGCCACCTCCGCCTACGGTGTAATTTTGAGTAATTCTCTTTCCGCTATAACCAAAAAGCACGCCTATATATCCACCACTTTCAAGCTCGCTTTTGCCAGCTACTGAACCCATATAACTTGGTCCAATTCCATTACTCCCATAAGAAAAACGTCCTAAAAGCCCAAAGACATTGCCCTCGCGCACAAGATCATTTACGCCTATAGTTTTAAAATTTGCTGAACCCATAAGCCCACCATGTCCGCCACTAAATGAGCCTCTTTCTATATCTGCACTGATGAGAAAATTTGTATCAACAACAGCTCCAAAGGCTGAAGTGCCAGTTTGCGTGTGAAAGCCAGCTGGATCATCTGATACGCTACCATAAAAAGTTTGAGTTACGCCATCAATCATGGTATTAACGCGTCCAAAGCCAGTCATACCACGAATATTAACTTGAAGCGTGCCTTGAGCTTGATCGGTGTTTGTATAGGCTCCGGGCACGCTACGCACTATACTATCTATACTTTGTGTATTTGAGCCTATACCTTCTCTTGAGCTTACTGCTCCGGGTGTTACAAAGACTTTTTCGTCATTTTTTACACCTGTGCCTGAAACCTCTAGAGTGTCAAATTCAAGAGTTTCCTCTTGCAATGCCCCCCCCCCTTCTTGTGCAAGTAATTGCATGCAAGCAAAACAAGCCATGAAAGAAATTTTAATAGCATTTTTCATTTTTATCCTTTAAAATTAATTAACAGGTAAAAAATAAATGCTCTAAAAGCTCATTCACGCTCATTTCCTTTCTTTTTGATATATGTTTAAAGTAGTGATAAATCATTGATCTTTAAAAGGCTTTAAAAACCATACAAAATCAGCCGTGCTTGCGTTTATATCGCTTTTATCCACACCAAGCATCACTACAACAAATTTCTTTTTGCTTTTAAAGTCTTTTATATGCAAAGGCACGCCTATGCTTTTATCTACATGGTAACGTCCGGCTACGAGTAAGGCTGGCTCAGATGAATGCACTAAAACATCTGCCATGCGTCTGTCTTTATACTGCTGAGCTTCAACAAAGCTATCAAGCATAGCACTTTGCACGCTATCGTTTAGATCGACTTTGTGATTATAAGCGATGATTTTTTTGATATTATTTTTGACTTCTTTTGTGGTTGAAAGCACGCCATTTAAAGGCATAGCACCTTTGTGAATGGTGCTTATCTCAGCTTTTGAAAGATTTGCTCCACTTAATCTTGCCTCATAAAAGCCAAGTTCAACCACGCCTTTATAATCTTCATAATTCCAGCGCTTATCCCAATCAATCGCTGTTTGAAGCTTATCTGCAGGAACTCCTTCAGCCTTTGCCTTATCGATTAAGCTTTGCTTATCTGTGCTAATCATTTCCATAGCGATATTGATCTTTTTATGCTTTAAAAGCTCTTTTGCAAGTCGTTCTTCAGCTAGATGATGAAGCACTTCATCGTGTTTTTCGCCAAGTAAGATGATGTCTTGCTTTAAAAGCTCGTTCATAAAGGCTTCAAAGTTAATTTGTTTTTGAGTAAGACTTTCATAGATGATGAAATTTTCATCTTTAAATTCTGCCCTAGCACTTGCGACTTTAGAAACAGAACATGCCATAAAAACTAAAGCTAAAAAGCTTAATAAAAAAATATTTTTCATAATAACCATTCTCTAAATTAAAATAAAATGACAAATCTTATACTTTTTTAACTTAAAGCTGTATTAATTAAAAACAAAAATCAAAATTTATTTTAATATAAAATTTAAAAAATAAAAAGAGAAAGTCTTAAAAAAAGATATATTCTAAGTTTTGTGCTCTAAACAAAGAATATATCTAAAAAGCGAAGAGTGATTACAGATCAAAATACATATTTGAGCATTAAATTTCCACCATAATAATTCAAACCTGAATCATAGTGCTTGTAAATCATTTCAGCATTAAGCCTAGCGTTGTTTATAGCAAAAATTTGCGCCCCAATACTTGCTTGCAAACTGCTATCAAAACTTTCATTTTTGTATTTTAGGCTTTGATCATTGACTCTAAAAAAGATATTTTTATGCGAATGATAGAGTTTGTCCTCATAGCTTACCTTAGCAAAAACAAAGGCTGAGTTATCAAGCTCAAGACGCGTTTCAGCTCCTACAACTCCGCCTAAAGCATAGTGTGTATAGGCTTTTGATTCTATACCAAGCCCACCTTCTTCTTTAAAGCCACCTTGGTGTATAAGATAATGCTCTAAACCAGCAAAAGGCTTAAATGACAATCGCTCGCCAAACCTATAACCTAAAGTAAAGCCTCCATTGAGCTCTTGAGTATTGAATTTAGACTTTGAGCTTAAAAGAGGGTTGATAAAGCTATCACTTTGAACCGAAAAAAAGCCAGCAATAGCATTTAAATTCAAATCAAGCTCTAAAGCAGGCACAAAATCTATCCTTGAAAAAAATCCAAGTTGGATAAAATCACCTGTCGTTTTAGAGCTTTGCGTGCTTAAATCCTGTGTGCTTGAGCCTCTTGCATAAGAAATTTGTCCTTGAACGAGGTAATTTTCATCAAAGCTACTTAAGCCTAAGTTAAAACCACCCAAATAGCCCTTTGTATCATCAGCTCTTAAAACCCCACCAAAAGCATTTGCATAAAAATCTTTACCGCTGTAATCAAGTCCGCTTACTAAGCTTCCATTATCAAAGCGGATCAAGTCATTTGAAGCTGTAGGTCTTGAAACAAAACCTTGAGCCAAAGGAGCAACCATAGCATCGCTTTTGAACGCTGAAAGAAGTGTTTTTGGACGCGTGATGAGATTATCCTCTACGCTTTTGTTAATCGTTTTCATTGTTTCTTTGACATCAAGATCGCTAGTTAAAAGCTTGTCTGCTCCGCCAAAACGATTAACTAGGGAGCTAAGAAGCTTTTGATCTTGGGTGTTAAGTGAGCTTTTGTATTCATCAAGAGCAGTTTGATTTGAGCTTCCGCCTGAGTTGCCACCGCCAGAACCTGAATTTCCACCACCTGAACTACCGCCTCCGCCTGATCCACCACTTGAACTACCATTGCAAGAGCCACCGCCACCGCTTGAGGTTTTTTGGGTAATAGTAACTGAACCATTTTGACAAATCACATTCAAAAAGCTTGAATTTGGATTTAAAAGCTCAATGCTTGTAACACCGCTAATGCTACCAGTAACGATTTGATAAGCTGTGTCAAATTGTATATTATCTGTATCGATAAACACCTTGCCTTTATCATTGCTTAAATCACCTTCTAGCTTACCCATAGTGTTATTAAGCACACCAAAGGTTAAATTTGAACCTTCTTTGTTTTCAAAGCCACCCGTAACGCTAAGCGTGCTACCATAAATTTTTACATTTGATTCTTGGCTAAGATCGTTGCTTGCCCTAGATACGAATTTGCCGCTAACACTCATTGTGGTGTTATTTAAGATCAAATTTCCTCCACCATTATAATATGGATCAAAGACATTGAAACCGCTCACAGAGCCACTTTCATCAACCTTGGCATTGCCGCCGTTATAAAAATCTCCATTGATTTCTATTTTGCTACCATTGCTAGTCCAGGTTGAAGAAGAAGTTTGAAAACCAAAGAGTTTGTTGCCTATGTTATAGACATCGCCACTCAATTTAATCGTAGCATTTGTGCTTTCTAAGGTTCTTTGTATCCTTATACCTTTACTTGCCTCAACTTCTAGGGTTGAGTTAGCAAGGAGGATGATCTTTCCATCATGGATAAAAAAGTCAGCATTTGAAAATTTTGCTCTTGATCCACTTTGAAGCGAGAGTGTGGCGTTTTGATTAAATCTTACTTTTGAAGCTCCGCCATAATCACTAAATTGAGCGTTGATCGTATTTCCACTTGAGATAACGCTAAGCGTAGAGTTTGCATTTACGTTTATACCTCTTTCAAAAGCTATGGTGTGAAAATTACTTAAGGCAAATTGCGAGTTTTGATTTAAGGTGATAAGCCCCATATAAAAGGTGGTGGTTGTGTCCTTAGCCTTAAGGGTGTAGCTTGCATTGCTTGCTCCATTTAGGGTAAAGCTAGCTTTATCTGAACCAAAAGTGCTTGCTTGTCCATTGCCTTGCTTTGAAACCGCACTATCTTCTTTTTGTTCGCCTGCTTTTAAACTCACAGAGCCTGATAAAGCACTGATATCAGCTGCGTATAAGGCATTTGCGCAGATAAGAGACAGGGTTAAAATCTTTGTATTCATGTAAGTTCTCTTTTTTGTATTTTAAACTCCATTCTAACACAAAAATGTTACACTTGACTTTGTTTAGGCTTAAAAAACGATAGTTTTGTTTGTGTGGATAAAAATCCTATCCTCAAGAACCAAATTTAAAGCCTTTGCAAGTACATCTTTTTCGATATTTGCTCCAGCTTCTTTCATCTCTTGCCAGCTATGTTGATGGCTTACTGGCAAAACAGCTTGAGTGATGATAGGTCCTTCATCAAGGTTGTTATTGACAAAATGAGCGGTTGCACCGATGATCTTTACTCCTCGTTCATAAGCTTGTTTATAAGGATTTGCACCGATAAATGCAGGTAAAAATGAATGATGAATGTTAATGATCTTGCCCTCATAATGAGCCACAAACTCAGCACTTAAAATTCTCATATATTTAGCTAAAACTATATAATCAAATTCGTATTGTTTTAAGCATTCAAGCACCTTTTTTTCATGCTCTTGTCTATCTAAACCCTCGCTTTTTATGCTGTGATAAGGGAGATTAAATTTCTTTACAAGTTCTTGCAAAGTATCATGATTTGAGATCACAGCTTTAATATCAGCAAACAAAGCAGCACTATAATGACGAATGAGCAAATCCCCCAGACAATGAGCTTCTTTTGTGGCCAAAATGATGATATTTTTCTTTCTTTTTTCGCTCAATTTAATGCTTGCATTTTGAGGAAGAGTTTGTTTTAAGGCGTTTAAAAAGGCATTTTCATCAAGTTCGCCTTCTAAGCTTGCCCTAAAAAAGAAACGCCCTTCACCTACAAATTCATCGTTTTTAATGATGTTGATATGGTGCTTGAAAATGATTTCAGAGATTTTGTAAATCAAACCTTTTTCATCATGCGTTGTGATTTTGAGTATATAATTTTTCATTTTTTTCCTTATTTTGAAGATAGTTTTTGATTTTCTCTTGTTGCAAAAGCTTGATTTTATCACCAAGTTCTTTGCCCTTAAAGCCTTGTTTTTCAAGTTCTTTTGCATTGACTTTGCATTGAAAAGCTTGATGATACACATTGAGTTCTTTTGCCCTTTGTATGCGTGTTTTATCCCAAAGTCCAAGCCACTGACAAAGTGGCATTTGACACGCTATATAAAGCAATTCAAAGTCTTTTACTTCATCTTGAAAAAAGTCTTGCTTTGTTTTTTGCAAAAGTTCTTTTTTCAGCTTTGTTCTCTCAAAAAAAGCCTTTTTATCGATACAAAAAAGATTAAGATATACATATAAAAACAAAGCTTCATCAGCGATAAACTCTCTTGCACTGCGTAGAATTTGTTTTAAAAATGGTAATTTTTCATTTTTGCTTGTATCGTGCAAAAAGAGCTTTTGTTCTAAATTTAAACTCTGCAAAGCCTCAAAACCAAAGACTAGATCGCTTGCTTTAAAGAATTTATACAACTCAGCATTGATTCTTTCAAGGCTAAGATCACTTATATCCATACTTTGCATAAGTTCTAGGCTTTTTGGTTCGATATCAAGCTTAAATCTTGCGATAAAATGCACTGCTCTAAGCACTCTTAAACTATCTTCCACAAAGCTTTTTGCATCAACACAACGCAAAATTTTTCGCTCCAAGTCTTCTTTGCCTTGATAAAAGTCTAAAAACTCCTCTGTAAAGATATTAATCATCATCGAATTGATAGTAAAATCCCTGCGTCTAGCAGCCACTTTTTCATCGTTGCAAATATGGATTTTAAAGCCCTTATGTCCGTAAGCGATTTTATTTTCTGTGCGTGCTAAGGCAAGATCAAAATTCTTGTATTTATACACAAAAAAACTTTTTCCAACTCCGCTTGCACCAAGTTTTATACAAAGTTCATCAAACAGCTCTAAACTTATATCATAAAATTCTATATCAAAGTCATTAAGCTCAAGTCCTAAGAGCATATCTCTTACACTTCCACCCACAAGATACGCTCTTTTGGTGTAAGGCTTGAAGTATTCTTTGATAAAATCTAAATTTGCTTTATTTTTTAAGCTTATCTTCGATATTTGCAAGCAAAAACTCTAAGAAATTTATGGTTAAATCAAGCCTTGAACGCAAATCTTTTTCATCGCTACTGCTTAAACCCTCAAAAAGCACTAACACGCGTTCTCTTATATTTTTTAAAAACACTTCTTCATTAAAAGAAAGTCCAGCAAATTCGTCTTGTTTGTCATTGATGAGGACTTGCGGTTCTTTGTTTTCCTCGCTTTTTTTCTCTATAAGCTCGTTTATTTCTTTTTCATAGGCATTAAAATCAATCACTTCTGGCTCATCAAGTTGAGTTTCTTCAAGCTTGCTTTCTTCTTGCTCTTTGGCTAAAGCGATTTTATTTTCCACCTCTTCGTGCAACTCTTCTTTGCTGACTTCATCTATAGTTTTTTTTGCTAAATCGTGCAAATTCATATCTTTATCAACCACCTTTTAAACTCATTAATCTCTTCTTCGCTTTTCATTCTTAAGAAAAAATCGAGCATTTGTGTATTTAAATCCGGATGCTTTGATCGCAAGCCACTTAAGCGACGAATCGCATCAATAGCATTTTGGTTATTTGGATCATTTTTAAGTATATTTTTATAAATTTCTAAAGCTTCATTTTTAAGCCCCTGAGCTTCATAAATAGACGCTTCTGTTATGGTATTTTTAATCATCATCACTCACTTTTTTCCAAAAAATGCAAGCAGATTATAGCGTAAAGGAGGTTAAGTATTGTTTAAATTTAAGATAAAATTAAAATTTTATGCTACACTTTTAAATTAAAATTTAAAAAATATAAGGAAAATCTATGCAAGAAGTTTTAGGACACTTTACACAAATCAGCCAAATTCCACATTGCAGCTTTGATACCATAAAACTCAAGCAGTTTTTAGAGCAATTTGCAAAAGAAGCTGGTTTTAAGGTGACAAGTGATAAGGCTGGCAATATCCATTGTATCAAAGGCGAGCCACAAATTTGTCTGCAAGCTCATTATGATATGGTTTGTATGGGCGAAGCTCCAAAGATAGAGCTTTTTGAAGAAAATGGCTTTTTAAAGGCTAAAAACTCAAGTCTTGGGGCGGATAATGGCATAGGTTTGGCTATGATTTTAGCTGCTATGCGTGAGTTTAAAAATTTAGAATGCCTTCTGACAAATGATGAAGAAGTAGGGCTTTTAGGGGCAAACGCCTTTGAGGGTAAGCTTTGTGCAAATAAGCTTTTAAATTTAGATCATGAGATTGATGATGAGGTGGTTATTGGCTGTGCTGGGGGCGTGGATATAGAAGCTATTTTGCCTTTTACTAGAGAAAAAATGAAAGGAAAACTCTATGAACTTGAAGCCGTAGGCTTTAAAGGCGGGCATTCTGGTATGGATATAATCAACAATGTCAAAAGCTCGATCAAAGAACTTGCCGCCTTTATCTTTAAAAATGAGGGCGTGATAGTAGAATTTGAAGGCGGAGAGAGGATAAACTCTATACCAAAACACGCTAAAGCCTTAGTTTGTTTTAAAAATGAACCTTTGCAAAGCGAGCATATTAAGTGTAAATTTATAAACGAAGCTGAGTTTTTAGCTTGCGCGCAAAGTCAAAACTTGCTTTATACTATAAATGCCTTTTCTCAAGGTGTAAGAGCATTTGATAAACATTTAAACATAGTGCAAACAAGCATTAATCTCTCCTTACTTAAAATGAAAGAAAATGCTATACAAATCGAGCTTTTTGCAAGATCAAATACACTTGAGGGACTAAGAAATTTAGAGTTTGAAACCAAAACCTTTTTTGAAAGCTTTGGCTTTAAAACCAGCTCGTCAAATTTTTACGCTCCTTGGGAAGGGCAGGAGAATGATTTTACCGAAGCTGTGCTTGAAGAGCTTAAGAAGGAATTTAAAACAGCTCAAATTTTAGCTGTGCATGCTGGGCTTGAATGCGGGGTGCTTGAGAAAAAACAAGCCCTAAAGTGCGCTTCTATAGGACCAAATATCTTTAATCCTCATTCTATAGATGAGCGTCTTGATCTTGCTTCTACAGCTAAAATTTACAAAGTTGTGCAAGCTTTGTGTGCTCGTTTTCAGTGAAAGAAAATTTTATTTTCAAAAAGGGTAAATTTGAAATTTAAAGCTTTAAAAAAGTGTTTTTCCATAACAATGATTTTAAAATTTGCTACAATAAAACTTTAACAACACAAGGATACACAATGAAAGACAAGATTAACACTTCTTTTTTAGGGCACCCAAAACCGCTTTTTTCTCTTTCTATGACTGAGCTTTGGGAGAGATTTTCATTTTATGGAATTCGTCCTTTGCTCGTGCTTTTTATGGCTGCTACACTTTTTGAGGGTGGGCTTGGCATGGATAGGAGCGAAGCGGCGGCGATTGTGGGTATATTTGGAGGTTGCTTATACCTTGCAGCCTTACCGGGTGGCTGGCTAGCAGATAATCTTTTTGGGCAAAAAAAGGCTGTATTTTATGGAGCAGTTATCATTGCTCTTGGACATTTGCTTATCGCCTTGTCCTTTTTTTGGCATGCTTCATTTTTCTTAGGGCTTGCTTTTATCGTCGCTGGCACAGGGCTTTTTAAGACTTGTTCTTCTGTGATGGTGGGTATGCTTTATACCAAAGAGGACGCAAGAAGGGATTCTGGTTTTACTATCTTTTATATGGGGATAAATATCGGTGCGTTTGTAGCTCCTTTAATCTGTGGGGCTGTGCAACAAAATTTTGGCTACCATCTTGGTTTTGGTATAGGTGGGCTTGGTATGCTTGTGGCTTTGATTATATTTTATTTTAAAACTATTCCAGACTTTTATGAATTTCAAAACTTGCACCTTATAAATGCCCAATGGGACAAGATCACAGGCACAAATTCACGTCTTGCTAAAGGCTTTATTGTCGCTATAGTGTTGATTTTTGCTTTACTTTTTATCTTGTGTGTGAGCGGTTTTTTAACTATCAATTCAGTCAGCCTTTCTAAAAATATGATATTTATCATTTTAGTTTGCACATTAGTGTATTTTGCATATCTTTTCATCTTTTTAAAGCTTGATAGACGCGAAAAGAAAAATCTTATCGTTTTAATCGTGCTTTTTATAGCAGCTGTGTTTTTTTGGGGTGCATTTGAGCAAAAACCAACCTCTTTCAACCTTTTTGCGCAAGATTTTACAGATAGGATTATCTTTGGTTATGAAATTCCAGCTGCTTGGTCTCAAGCCTTAAATCCTCTTTTTATCATTATCTTTGCACCTTTGATGAGTGCGTTTTGGATATTTTTAGCTAAAAAAGGCTTTGAGTTAAGTTCTATTACTAAATTTGCATTAGGTGTTATCGGTGCTGGGCTTGGCTTTGGTGTGATGATCTTTGCGGCTAAGCTTGTTTTAGCAAGTGGGGGACAAAGCGTGTCTATGCTTTGGCTTATTGTGAGTATCTGGTTTTTGACTATGGGCGAGCTTTGTCTTAGTCCGGTAGGGCTTTCTATAATGTCAAAAATCGCTCCTAAAATCATACAAAATCAAGTTATGGGCTTGTGGTTTGTAACTTCAGCACTTGGAAATATAGTCGCTGGACTTATAGGTGGGGGCGTAAGAGCTGATGAGATAGAAAATTTGCCAACATTGTTTTTTCAATGCGCTTTAGCTCTTTTTATCATTGCTTTAGTGCTTTTTATTGTTAAAAAACCAATTTATGCTATGCTTAAAAAGGAAGAAAAATGAGTATTTACGCCTCTCGCATCAAAGCCTTACAAACAAGTATGAAAAAAGAAAAAATTTCAGCTTTTGTGGTGCTTAGTAGTGATATACATTTTAATGAATACCTGCCAGCTTGCGCTAAACAGCGAGCTTTTCTCAGTGGCTTTACAGGCTCGGCTGGCACTTTAGTGGTGCTTGAAAATGAGGCTTTGCTTTTTGCTGATGGGCGCTATCACTTGCAAGCCTTAAAAGAACTTGAGGGAAGTGGCATAAGGCTTGAGAAACTTAGCCCGACAAATTCTTACATAAGTTATCTAAGCAAGCATTTAAAACAATCCTGCGTAGCTGTGGATTCAAAAAGCTTAAGTGTAAGTGCTTGCAAGGAGTTTAAAAAAAGTTTAAAAGCTCAAAAAAACAAGCTTATTTTTAAGGACTTAAGCGAGCCTTTGTTTGTGCCAAAACCTCCTTTACCTAGAAAAGAAATTTATGAGCAAAAAAAGGCTTTTATCAGTGCGAGCAGGAGTGAAAAACTAGCTCAAATAAGAGCCAAAATGAAAGAGTTAAACGCCTCTTATCATCTCATCTCAAGTCTTGATGATATCGCTTATATCACGAATTTAAGAGGTAAAGATATAGAATGCAATCCCGTTTTTTTATCTTTTTTGTGTATAGGTAAAAAAGAAGCTGTTTTATTTGCCTCTTTAAAAAGTCTTGATATGAAGCTTAAAGCAAAGCTTTTAAAGGAGGGTTTTGAGCTTAAAGAGTATGAGGAGCTCATAAATACTATCAAAACACTTCCAAAATCCCATATACTCATAGATCCACTTAAAACAAGTGTTTTTATAGCAAGAGCTCTTAAAAAACAAGGCTTAAAGCTCGTTAAAGCACCAAATCCTAGCACTTTGCTTAAAGCTTGCAAAAATGACAAAGAAATTCAAAATATCAAAAACGCTATGATAAGTGATGGAGTTGCACTATGCGAATTTTTTGCGTGGCTAGAAAAGGCTTTAAAGCAAAAACAAGAGCTTAGCGAACTTGATATTAATGATCAAATCACAGCCTTTAGAGCTAAAAATCCTTTATTTATAAGCAATAGCTTCAGTGTCATCGCTGGCTTTAATGAAAATGGGGCTTTACCCCACTACAGAGCGACTAAGGAAAGTTTTAGCAAGATCAAGGGTAATGGACTTTTGCTTATTGATTCAGGCGCTCAGTATGAAAACGGCACTACAGATATCACAAGAGTAGTGCCAATACATCAAATTTCAAGAGAACAAAAGAAAGACTACACCTTAGTATTAAAGGCGTTGATTGCTATGAGTAGGGCTGTTTTTCCAAAAAATATCGCCTTGCCTTTGCTTGATAGCATAGCAAGATTAAATTTATGGCAAAACCATCTTGATTATATGCACGGCACCGGACATGGAGTAGGGTATTTTTTAAATGTGCATGAAGGACCAGCTGTGCTTTCAGTGCATACTCCCCTAAACGCACATAATATAGCCTTAAAAGGTGTTTTTCACTCTATAGAACCTGGAATTTACAAAGCAAATAAGCACGGCGTAAGGCTTGAGAACTTAGTCGCGATCAAAGAAGAGCACAAAAACGAATTTGGCGAGTTTATGAGCTATGAAACGCTTACGCTTTGTCCTTTTGAAAAGACTTGCATAGAGCTTAAAATGCTTGATGAAAGTGAACAAAAATGGTTAAATGACTATCATAAACTTGTATTTAAAAAACTTTCTGTAAAACTCAAAGGCGAAGCTCTAGCTTGGCTAAAAAGAAAAACAAAGGCTTTATAAACTTGCTTACAAAGCCGTATTTTATAGAAAAACTAAAAATTAAATACGGCTTTAATCAGTCAAATTTTGCATTTTATCAAGAAAGCAAGGTGAGAAAAAAACTCACCTATTTCTTCTTCGCTAGTATAAGGAGCTTTTTCAAGTAGATATAAAAATTCCTCATCATTGTTTTTGTCTATTTGAACATTAAAATAGTTATTTTTATTTTTCATCTTTTAGTCTCTTACTTCCATAGCTTTCCTGCTTCATCTGCATTCATACAATCTTTTCCAAGTACTTTTTCAAGATCTTTATCTTTTGCTTGAGGATTTTTTGCCATGTAATCATATAATTTTTTCCAACATTCATTGATTTTTTTCTTTCTTTCTTCAGGGTTGTTTTTATAGTATTCAACGCTTTTTGGTTCTTCTGAGCAAGCACTAAAAAGTATTGTAGCTAAAACAGCCAAGAGTAAAATTTTTGTTTTCATTGTGTGTCCTTTTTTAAGAAGTTAAAATTTAAAAATCTACATATAAGCTTCTAGGAGTTTATTGTAAATCTTTTTAATTTTATCATATTTTTCTTGATTTATTATTTTAAAAAAAGAATTTTTAAATTCTTCATCATTTATAAAGCTTTCTAAGATAAGTAAAGAAAATTCTTTAAAAGGGCTCGTTTAGTAAATTTAAGTTTTAAAAAGTGAAATTTTTCCTACTTAAAATTGCATTTATTAAGATATAATGAGAATTTTATTTTAAGTTTGATTGATAAAAACAAGGATGGATTATGAAACAAATGCCTTTTTTAAAGATTTATGGGGTAATACCTTTTTTGCTTGTGGGTTTTATCAATGCTTTTGTGGATTTAGGACATAAGATCATCATTCAAAATACTATCTACAAAGTCTATACAGGCGATACACAACTTTTTTTAACGGCTATAGTCAATGCCTTAATGCTCCTTCCTTTCATCATGTTTTTATCGCCGTCTGGCTTTTTGGCGGATAAATTTCCAAAAAATTTGGTAATGAAAATTTCAGCTTTTGCTTCTGTGATTTTAACTCTTATCATTTGCGTGGCGTATTTTATAGGGGCTTTTTATTTTGCTTTTGCAATGACTTTTTTAATGGCGGTGCAATCAGCGCTTTACTCGCCTTCAAAATACGGCTTTATTAAAGAGCTTGTCGGTAAAGACTTACTTACTCTTGGTAATGCTGCTATAGCTGCGATTAGCATAGTAGCAATTTTAGCTGGTATGAGCGTATTTTCTTTGAGTTTTGAGCTGTTTTATCAAGTGGGAACAACTGAGCCTGAGCAGGTTTTAAAAGATGTTGCACCTTTAGGTTTTGTGCTGGTTTTGTTTGCTTGTTTTGAGCTTTTTATGGCGTTTCGTTTGCCACATTTAAAAGAAGGCGATACAAAGGCTAAATTTGATACAAAAGCTTATGTTAGAGGCAAGCTTTTAGCACAAAATTTAGGTTTGGTGTTTAAAGATCAAGTGATTTGGCTGTGTATCTTTGGAGTGGCTTTGTTTTGGTCTATTTCTCAGCTTTATTTAGTAGCTTTTCCAAACTATACAAAAAGTTATTTAGGCGTTGAAAATACCTTTTTTGTGCAAGCGAGTATGGCTTGCTCTGGACTTGGTGTGATTGTAGGCTCTTTAATCGCTGGACGTTTTTCAAAAAACTATATCGAACTTGGCTTTATACCCCTTGGTGCTTTAGGTGTTTTTCTCACTACGCTTTTAGTGCCTTTTTTTGAGAATTTGTTTATTTATGCGTGTATCTTTTTTGTATTTGGGTTGTGTGGGGCGTTTTTTACCATACCTTTAACCTCGCTTATTCAGTTTCGTGCAAAAGAGCATGATCTTGGTAAAATCCTAGCTGGCAAAAACTTCATCGAAAATATAGCTATGCTTGCTTTTCTTGTGCTTGCTACAGCTTGTGCCCTGCTAAGTGTGAGGGCTGAAAATCTTTTTTATTTTAATATCGTCGTTACTTTTTTTGGGGCGTGCTATGTTGTCTTGCTTTTGCCTTTTTCTTTAGTGAGAATTTTAGTCTCCTTGGCATTTTTTCAACGCTATCGTTTGCTTGTTGAGGGCTTTGATAATGTGCCTGAAAAAGGCGGTGCTTTGCTTTTGGGAAATCATATTTCTTTTATTGATTGGGCTGTGGTGCAAATGGCTGTGCCTCGCAAGGTATATTTTGTCATGGAAAAAAGCATTTATGCGAAGTGGTATATGCGAATTTTTCTTGATCGCTTTGGTGTGATACCTGTTTCTTCAGCAGCAAGTAAAGGAGCGATGGAGCAGGTTGCAAAACATATCAAAGAAGGGCATTTGGTTTGTATTTTTCCTGAGGGTGTGCTTTCAAGACATGGACATTTGAATGAATTTAAGGCTGGGTTTGAGGTAATTTGCTCTCAGCTTAAAGAAAATGACGGCATTATCTTGCCTTTTTATATCAAAGGGCTTTGGGGCAGCTCGTTTTCAAGAAGCGATGAGGGCTTTTCAGCAAGACATAGAAGCTTTGCAAAGCGAAATATAGCCATAGCCTTTGGTAAGCCTATGAGCCTTCATTCAAACAAAGAAGAAGTTAAAGCTAAAGTCTTTGATCTTTCTTTCATCGCTTGGCAATCACAATGCGATAATATGCAAACCATAGCTAGGGCTTTTATCGACAATGCAAAGAAAAATCTTTCAAGAGTAGCTATAGTCGATCCTTTAAGTGGAAGTATGACATATCGTCGTTTTTTAGCTCTTGCTTTAATGCTCTCGCTTAAGATTAAGCAAAACTCAAAGCTTTTTAAGATTGTGCCAAAACAAGGTGAGTTTGCACCAAAAGAAGAATGTGTAGGCATAATCTTGCCTGCAAGTTTGGCTAGCTCTTTGTGTAATTTTGCTGTGCTTATCGCTTCAAAGGTGGTTGTAAATTTAAATTTTACAGCTGGAGTTAAGGCTTTAAATTTAGCTGTAGAAAATGCTGGTATAAAGCAAATTTACACTTCTAAAAAATTCCTTGAAAAGCTTGAGAGTAAAGGCGTAACTTTAAGCTTTGATGAGAGTGTGAAAATCATCTTTATGGAAGACATTATCGCTGAGTTTAAGGCTAAAAAGGTGCAAATTCTAAGCTTTTTAGCTCTTGTAAGTCTTACTCCTAGTGCTTGGATCAAATCAGCCTTTGCTTATCAAAACAATAATAAATTTATCGCAGCCATACTCTTTAGCAGCGGAAGTGAAGGCACTCCAAAAGGCGTAATGCTTAATCACCGCAATATCATGAGTAATATCGCTCAAATTTCAGATGTACTTTGCACTAAAGATGATGATGTTATACTTTCATCTTTACCACCATTTCACGCTTTTGGGCTAACGGTTACGACATTTTTGCCATTTTTAGACTCTATCTTAAGTGTAAGCTTTCCTGATCCAACTGATGCAGTTGGTGTGGCTAAGGCTGTAGCGAAAAACAATGTAAGCATAATGTGTGGGACTTCAACCTTTCTTGGAATTTATGCGCGCAATAAAAAGCTTGATGCTTTAATGTTTGAGAATTTGCGTATAGTTGTAAGTGGGGCTGAAAAGCTTAAAAGCGAGGTAAGAACGGCTTTTGAGATGAAATTTAAGAAAAATATCTATGAAGGGTATGGAGCGACTGAAACTACGCCGGTTGCAAGTGTAAATTTACCAAATAAATTTGATCCAGAGTATTGGGTTTTGCACCGCGCTTCTAAGGAAGGAAGTGTGGGTATGCCACTGCCTGGAACTGCCATAAGGATAGTTGATCCAAATACACTTCAAAGCCTTAAAGCAAATGAAGATGGGCTTATCTTAGTAGGCGGACATCAGGTTATGGTTGGCTATCTTAATGATAAGGCAAAGACTGATGAAGTGGTGCTTGAGCTTGATGGAATTCGCTGGTACAAAACAGGCGATAAGGGGCATTTAGATGAAGATGGCTTTTTATATATCGTAGATCGGTATTCTCGTTTTGCTAAGATAGGTGGTGAGATGATCTCGCTTGGTGCACTTGAAGAAGAACTAGCCAAAATCATTACAAATGAAGAAATTCGCTTTGTGGCTGTAGCCTTAGAAGATGAGAAAAAGGGCGAAAGTGTAGTGCTTTTGCTTGAGTGCAAGCAAGATGAACTTGAGGGCATAAGCGAGCAGATTAAAAACTCAAATTTACCGGCTATTTTTAAACCAAGTAAGATACTAAGAGTTGAAAAAATTCCACTTCTTGGCTCTGGTAAAGTTGATCTAAAGGGTGCTAAAGAGTTAGCTAAAGAAAAATTATCTTAATATATGTTTAAACATATATTCAAGCATAAAATCAGCTCCATTGCTATACTCTTGTGCTTTAAGCTTGCTTGAGATAAGCTCAAGCTTTAATTTGAGTATGGATTGTAAAAGCAGGGCTTCATTTTGTGCTTGCTCTTGGGTAAAAATTTGACACAAGTTTTGATCAAATAAAAATTTCGCGTTAAAATACTGATGATTTTTACTTGCGCTTGGATAAGGTATGAAAAGTGTAGGCAAAGCATTTGCGCTAAGTTCAAAAAGTGTGCTTGCCCCAGCTCTTGATATGGCTAAATCCGCTTCTTCCATTTTTTGTTCTAAATTTGGCTTGAAAGCAAAAACTTCCGCATTTATCCCCAGCTCCTTATAAGCATTTTGGCATTTTTCAAATTCAAGCTTTCCTGCTTGGTGAATGATTTGTATGCCCATTTCATTAAGCTTTGGGGCAAGCTTTAAAGCAAGGGCGTTGATAAAACTAGCACCTTGAGAACCGCCTAGAAAAATGATGGTTTTTAGCTCTTTTCTTATCCTTGCTTGTTCAAAAAAGCAAGCTTTTATAGGATAAGGACAAAAAATAGGCTCAAAGGCACTAAAAAAGCCTTTTGAAAAAGGTTTTAAAAGTTTATTTAAACTCCCACTTTTTGAGTTTTGCTCGTGTATAAAAAGCGGTGTTTTGCTTAAAATCGCCCCAAAAGAAGCTGGCGCTGCTGAATACCCACCTACGCTAAAAACAGCTTTTACATCTTCATTGCGTATGATTTCTTTGCATTGTAAAGCAAGTTTAAGAGTATGCGTAAGGCTTTTAACTTTGCCTAAGCCTTTTTGATTAACCACGCCTTTGCTACTTAAAAAATGCTTTTGCGTAAAACCATCTTCATTTTCAAACCAAGCTTTATCTTGCCCACTTTCACTGCCTATATAAATACATTCTAAGCCCTTTTTTAAAGCACTTTCAAGCAAGCAAGCAACTATGTTTAAATGTCCGCCTGTGCCTCCTCCTGTAAGGATTATTTTCATAACTTCACCTTTTTTGAGATCATTAAAACATAGCCCAAGCCTATACAAATACTCCACATAGAACTTCCCCCATAGCTTAAAAGAGGCACAGCCACACCTTTAAGTGGGGTTAAAGAAATAATACCAAAGGCATTCATAAAAAAGCTAAATAGCAAGAGTAAAGCCACACCAGAACAAAAGATAAAATGCACCTTATTTTCACAACGTCCAGCTATACGAAAAATTCGCAAGATTAGCAGTAAATACAGCACACAAACCACGCCCAAGCCAAAAAGCCCAACTTCTTCAGTAATACCTGAAAGCACAAAGTCTGTATGCACCTCGCTTAAAAAGCCAAGTTTAAATATCCCAAGCCCTAAACCCTCGCCAAAAAAGCCTCCGTGTGCTATAGCATTTAAGGAGTGTGAAATTTGGTAAGGTTCTGAGTTTGAGCTAACTTTTAAAGCATTTGCAATCCATTCTGGGAAAAAAGGCAAAAAAGCATCTTGGATATTGCCCCACCAATTCATAATGCGTTCAATCCGCCTTTGATTGCTAAAGATTACCAAAAAACCAATGAGTGTAACGATAACAAGCCCAAAAGCAAAAAGTCTTTTGCTTGCTCCAGCAAAAAAGGCAAGCGCAAGGATTAAGAAAAAAGAAATCACGCTTTGTCCAAGATCATTTTGAGTAAGATAAATATAGCCTATAACGATTAAAGCCACGATAACATAGGGTAAAAGTATGAGTATTTCGTGTTTTATTGCCTTTTTACTCTCATCAATCCTTCTTGTATAAGACCATGCTAAAAAATAAATCAAACCTATCTTAAAAAATTCAACCGGTGAAATAGAAACTGCCCCAAGTCTTATCCAACGTTTTGCTCCACCGCTTGCAGTAGCTAAAGAATTAGGCAAAAAAGGCAGGATAATAATAGCTAGGAAAGATATGAGTAATAAAGCAATCATTATGCGGTGAAAATAAACTCCGTCTGGATCAAGCTTTGAGATAAAAAACATAATCAAAATTCCACTTACCCCAAAGGCAAGCTGACGAATGAAAAAATGAAATTCATCATAGTTAAAATACAGCACCACAAAAGCACTTAAAGAATAAGAAAAGACTATGCCTATAGTGATTAAGATACAAGAGAGGTAAAATAGTTGTTTATCTGCAAGCACACTTTTCCTTTTTTGTTACAAAAAGCCTTATTGTATAAAAATTTGGCTTAAAGCCTTGTTAGAATTTATAAATTTTAAGGTTTTGTTCTTATAAATTTTTAAAAGTCTTTTTGAGAAAAATTTCAAACAAAATTAAAGATTTTTGCTTATAATTGTAAAAGAAAATCTTTTTGTAAGGGCAAGTGATGATTCATAAAATTTTAATCGCCAATCGTGGAGAAATAGCCGTTAGGATTATCAGAGCGTGTAGGGATTTACACATTAAAAATGTAGCTATTTTTACAGAGCCAGATAGAGAATGTTTGCATGTAAAAATCGCTGATGAAGCTTATAGGATAGGAACTGATGCGATTAGGGGCTATTTGGACGGAAAGAGGATAGTTGAGATCGCTAAGGCGTGCGGTGCTGATGCTATACATCCAGGATATGGTTTTTTGAGTGAAAATTATGAATTTGCTAAAGAGTGCGAGGACGCTGGGATTATCTTCATAGGACCAAAATCAGACATTATTCGCAAAATGGGAAATAAAAATATCGCAAGGTATTTGATGAGTAGAAACGGAATTCCTGTAGTTCCGGGCACTGAAAAGCTCAATAATAACACCTTAGAAGAGATTAAAAACTATGCTGAAAGGATAGGCTATCCTGTGATCTTAAAGGCAAGTGGAGGTGGCGGAGGACGCGGAATTCGTGTCGTGCGTAAGGAAGAAGAGCTTGAAAATGCCTTTGAATCTTGCAAAAGAGAGGCTTTGAGCTTTTTTAATAACGATGAAGTTTTTATGGAAAAATACATAGAAAATCCACGTCACATAGAATTTCAAATTCTAGGCGATAATTATGGCAACATCATTCATCTTTGTGAAAGAGATTGTTCTATACAACGTCGTCATCAAAAGGTTATAGAAATCGCTCCATGTCCTAGTATTAGTGAAAATTTACGCAAAACTATAGGCGTAACAGCCGTAGCAGCAGCTAAAGCAGTGGGCTATACAAATGCTGGAACTATAGAGTTTTTGCTTGATGATTATAACCGCTTTTATTTTATGGAGATGAATACAAGAATACAAGTTGAACACCCTATCACTGAAGAAGTAACCGGCGTTGATCTTGTAGTAAGACAGATTAAGATCGCTTCTGGGGCGATTTTAGACTTACAGCAAAGTGATATACATCCAAGAGGTTATGCTATAGAAGTAAGAATCACAGCTGAAAATGTATGGAAAAATTTTGTGCCAAATCCGGGTAAAATCAGCGAATACTTCCCAGCCTTAGGACCGGGCGTGCGTGTGGATAGTCATATTTACAAAGGCTATAGCGTGCCTCCTTTTTATGATAGTTTGCTTGCAAAGCTTATCGTTAAAGCCACAAGTTATGATCAAGTCGTCAATAAGCTCGAAAGAGCCTTGAAAGAATTTATCATCGATGATGTGCGAACGACTATACCTTTTTTAATCGCTATTACAAAAATCAAAGAATTTAGAAGAGGGTATTTTGATACTTCCTTTATAGAAACACATATGCAAGAGCTTTTAGAAAAGACAGAAGATCGCCATCAAGAAAACAAAGAAGAAGTTATAGCTGCCATTGCTGCAACTTTGAAAAAGATCAGAGAAAGCAGGTAGAATGGACTTTACTGAAAGTTTAAAAAATATAAAAGCTCAGATGATTAAAGAGGGCAAAGAAAATCACACTCAAGCAAAAGACTTAAAGCCTGAAAAAAAAGATCAGCAAAAAACGCAAAAAGAATTTGAAAGTGTGGCTGAAAAAGAAGAAAGATTGGCTGCTGAGTTTTTGGAATTTATTCAAAATGAGGATATAAAAAGAATTCGATGAGGCAAATTGGCTTTTGCACCTTAGAAGATGAGTGTCCTTATCTTGAGAGTAAGCGTTGCAAGATGGAGTATAAGTTCATCGAGAATTGTTCTAAAGAGCTTAATTTTGAGCTTGTAAATAGAGGTTGGAGACGTTTTGGAGCGTATTTTTCTCGCCCTATTTGTTCAGCTTGCAATGAATGCTTAGGCTTAAGGATTAAAGCAAGTGAATTTAGATTTTCTAAAAGCTACAGAAGAGTGATTAACAAAAACACCCACACTCAAATTTATCTTAAAAAGCCCCAGCTTAGTAACGAGCATTTGTATTTATATGAAAAATATCATCGTTTTATGGGCGAAAAAAGATCGTGGAAAGTCTATAATCTTTCTTTTAGACAATACTATAATCTTTATGTTGATGAGGCAAATGATTATGGCTTTGAGCTTGATTTTTATGTGGATAAAAAGCTAGTTTGTGTTGATCTTATCGATATCTTTGAGGGTGGAATTTCAAGCATTTATTGTTTTTATGATCCAGAATACGCACATTTAAGTTTGGGTAAGTTTTCACTTTTAACAGAGATTAAGCTCGCGCAAAATAGGGGGCTTGAGTATATTTATCTAGGATATTTTGTCAAAGGGTGTCAATCTTTGTCGTATAAAGCCGATTATAGTCCAAGTGAAATTCTAAAACAAACAAGCCCACTTGCACAAGAGGCTTTTTTATGGGAGGATTATAATGCAAATCGTTCAAAGTCTAGGTTCAATTAGCGTTCATACCGATGATATAAGCGTTTTTCATTATTTTAAAAATCTAATTAAAAAAAATTTTTCAAAGGTTTTGGGTAAAAAGGATAAGATTTTTTCTTTTTTTCAAGAAGATGAAATTCCTCAGCGAAAATATTTTTTAAAGCTACTTGAAAAGCGTTATAAAGAAAGTGTAAATGGCGATCTTGCAAATTTAAGTGAGGCATATCATAAAACCTTTAAGCTTAATTTTAAGCAAGAAAATACACTCAAGCCGGTGATTTTTGTAAAGATTGAGTTTATGCCAGCTGGTTTTGCTTTGAAATTAAGCTCGAATGAAAAGCTTTTTATCTCTTATATAAAGCAGTATTTTAAAGATCATGAATGTGAATACAAAGAAGAAAGTCAGCTTTTAATCATCTCTTATAAAGATAAAAACACGCTTGCTTTGTTTGAAGAGTTTGCAAGCACAAATGAGCATTTAAAATACTGCATTGACTTTGATGTCAATGAGGAAGAGTATGAAAATTTCAAACACAAGGTGCAAAAAAAAGAAGACAATAAATGGAAATTCAACGCTCTTGCAAAGCTTTTTAGTTCATATTTTCAAGTGCTTGAATGTTCTCCAGAAAACGATTTAAATCAAATCAGACAAAAATATCTTGTGCTTGTAAAGCTTTATCACCCAGATTTTTATCATGGCAAGAGTATGAGTGAGATCGCACAAGCAAGAGTTCAGTTTGAGAAAATTCAAATCGCTTATGACAATCTTAAAGCCCTTTACAAAAATAATGCCTAAAGGGCTTTAAATTCCTATAAATTCGAAGTTTTAATAAGACTTTAGCTCATTTTTTACACATATACACAAAAAAGCTTAAAAAAATATAAATAAATTTCTTAAATTTTTTAAACTTAAAGCTCTATTTTTCAATGCTTTAAAGATAAAATCACATTGTGAAATAGCTGTGAATAAAATCAAAAAAATAACAAGCTTAAATTGTGAAATAATTATAAATAAAAATTAAACAAATGAGCTTTAAAGCTAGAAAAGCCATATAACAAAGCCTTTTAGCTTTCATTGTAATTTTTTATTCATTTAGCTGTATTTTATGTTACAATGTAGCGATTTTAATTCTTAGGAAATAAAGTGAAAATTGTGTGCTTTTTATGTGCTTTTATATTGTGTGTAAGCGCTGATAGGAGTTTAAGTCTTATTATGTCAGGTGATGCCTTGCTTCATTCACGCGTGTATAAAGACGCTGCTTTTAAGGATAAAAACTCAAGCACAGGCTTAAGTTATGATTTTTCAAAAACTTTGGCTCATCTAAAGCCTATCATAACAGAGTATGATCTTGCATTTTATAACCAAGAAAGCATACTTGCAGGCAAAGAATTTGGCTTAAGCTCTTATCCAAATTTTAACGCACCGCAAGAATTTGGCACACAAATGCTACAGCTTGGATTTAATCTTGTAAGTCTTGCAAACAATCATACTTTAGATAGAGGAGAAGCAGCTGTGCTCGCTTCTTTGAAATTTTGGCAGGCACAAAAAGAAGTTGTAAGTGCTGGAAGCTCTTTTTCTTTTGAGGATCAAAAACGTTTAAGGATTAAAGAGATAAATGGCATTAAAGTAGGGCTTCTAGCTTATACTTACGGCGTAAATGGGCATTTTTTACCTCAAGAAAAGGCGTATTTGGTTGATATTTTTGATAAACAACGAGCCAAAGAAGATATTAGGCGTTTGAAAAAGGAGGCTGATCTTATCCTTGTTTCAATGCATTGGGGCGTAGAATATGCCTTTGAGCCAAATGAGGAGCAAAAAGAATTAGCCTCATTTTTAGCCAAACAGGGCGTGCATATTATCATAGGAAATCATTCGCATTTCATTTCGCCTATCGAGTTTGTAGATGATACTTTAGTGATTTATTCACTTGGTAATTTTATCTCATCACAAATCGGCTTAAATCGCCGCATAGGCTCGCTTGTAGGTGTAAAGCTTAGCCTTGATGAAAAGGGTAGGGTAGTGTTTGAAGATATTGGCTTTGAGCTTATTTTTACTTACTATGATGAAAATTTTAAAAATTTTAAGCTGTATCCATTTTCGCTTTTAGATGACTCTGTGCTTGCAAATCATAAGCAAATTAGACTTGAATTTGAAAAGATTATTCAAAGCAAAGACAAGAACATTAAGGCAGGCTTGCCAAAGTTTTAATTACTGCTTCGGTAGCGGAATTGCCCTTTTCTAAACACCATAGGAAAGCCTCCTAAAGAAAAAAGCCAGCGATTTTCTATGGTGTTTTTCATAAAAGCTGCAAATTCTCCAGATACATTTTTGCCATATACAATGCCAACGCCATCGGTATGCCCTATAGAACACACTGTGCCCCTATGCTTGAAAGAAAAACTTTCTGTGAAGCTTTTACCTTTGAGTTTTTGGCTCAGCATACGAGCTACAAAGTCTCCCATTTGTGCTGAAAGCTGGGCTGTTGGTGCGTGAATGGCGTCTTTTGTTGTAGGACAAGCGCTATCTCCTACAACAAAAATTTCAGGATAATCAAAACAACGAAGCTGTCTATCAACTTCTATCCTGCCTTTTCTATTTGGTATGCTTGATTTTTCTATGATATCACTTCCCTTTACTCCAGCTCCCCAAAGAATGGTATTTGCTTTGATAAATTCATCTTTGCCATTTCTTTCTATGATAACGCCATTTTTACAAACTTCTTTGACGTTGCCTTTTGTGATGAGTTTTACACCCATATCTTCAAGCTTTTTGACAGCTTTTTGACTCAGTTTTGTATCAAAAACAGGTAAAATTCGATCACTCCTTCCTATGCAAGTGATTTTAGGTATTTTTTTATCAATACCACAAATCAGGCATAGCTCCTCGATCTGTGAAGCAAGTTCAGCTGCAAATTCAATGCTTGTAAAACCCGTTCCACAAACAACAACGCTAAGATCATCAGGGTTTTTGCTATGTATGTAATCTTTGAATTTATGTTCTATGTGCTGGGAAAGCTTTAAGGCTCTATTGAGCGAGGATAGCTTAAAGCTGTGTTCTTTCACACCTTTTATGCCAAAGCTATCTGGTTTAAAACCAAGCGTGATGACTAAAACATCATAATCATATCTGCCCCCATTTCCATACACACAACGTTCATTTGGGCTAAGATTAATGATCTTATCTTTGATAAAACGCACTTTTTTTGGATCTAAAAGTTTGCGGTAGTAAATTCTTGCTTTTCGTGGCGAGAGCGTGCCTATGGCAACTTTGTGTAAAAGTGTGGTTTGGTAGTGATAGTCGTGCTTGCTGATTAAAGTGATCTCAGGCTTATTGTTTGATGAAAAAGAAACGAGTTTTTGAAGTCCAAGTGCAACTTTTAAGCCTCCATAGCCTCCTCCTATAATAAGAATTTTTGGGTTTTGAGGGAGCTTGAGTTCTTCTAAATTTTTAAGTTGGCAGCTTGTGGTTTTTTGCATTCATTTTCCTTTGTGTTGAGTGTAGATTTTGCTTATTTGATTATAACTTATTTTTAAAAATATTACTCTATTTTGCATACTTTTATACACCTAAATGTTAAATTTATAAACACAGATAAGCTTTATAAATTTAAAATGCAATTTTATAGAAAAGGTATCAAAACTTATGTTGCAAGCTTTCCTTGTTCTTGCATAGAGTTTTGCAGAACAAGGATTTGAAGCTTTTATGACTATTTGCAAAGTTAAATTGGCTAGGCTTTTAGCTCGCTTTGATTTGAGCTTGCTAGGCTATCTTGTTTAAGATTGGCATTTGCTAGGCTTTGATTATGCAAGGTTTGAGCCATATCAAACACGACAGAACTTAAAGAAGCAAAGCTTGAGCTTGAAAGCGATGAGTTTGTAAAATACTGACTTATTTTCATAAAACTATTTTCGAAGGAATTTGCAAATTCCTTTGTTTTGTCTTCGTTTGAGCTTTTATCTTCTGCATTTGAGCTTTGTTCCTTTGTGCTTTCATTTTTGTTTTCAAATAAGCTTTCTAAATTTTCAGAGATAAAATTACGAGCAAAAATATCAAGATTATTAAATCTGGCATTCATAGCCTCTTGCAAAGATGAGAAATCGCTTCCGCTCATATCAAAAAGCCTAATGACTAAAACACTTATCCGAGTAGTTTGCTCAACAATCGTTGTTGTCGTTGTGAGGCTGGAAGTATTTGAGCTAAGCTCGCTTTCATCAAGGTGGGAGCTAAAGTCTTTATCTTTTTGTATGAGCTCATCAAGACTAGCATTTGTTTGACTTTTTTCATTTGCTGTATCCAAAGCCTTGCTCCAGCCACTTACAAATTTTTCAGCCTCAGCACTTAAGACATATACCCCATCTTCTCTTTTATAGACGCTTTCTTCGCCAAATTGTTCTTTAAGAGCATTTAGGCTTTCTTTACTCAAGGCTTTTTGGCTAAATTCTAAACTTGAGCTATCTCTAAAAAAGACAGATTCTAATCCTAAGGAATTGTTTTGTTCTAAAAGCTTTTCATCGGCTTTTAAAGTATTGGCTATGGCTTCAAATTGCTCTTTTTCTATACTATCAAATTCGACTTTATAGGCATTTTGGGGCAGATTGGTTTGGGTTTGAGAAAGCAAGCTTGAAGCAGTTATGCTTGTGCGTTCAACTCCACGATTTACTATATTTAAAAAGGCTTCTTGTTTGCTGTAGGCTATGGTAAAATCTCCTAGCCCAAAGCCTATGTTTTCGTTTGTGCTTAAATCTTTACTCAGCACATTAGAAAGACTTGAGTTTTTTACATAATCGCTAAAACTTGTATTGTCAATCGTCTGCAAGCTTTTTTGCATACGATCAAGCAAGCTTTCATACCCAAAAAGAGCGTTTGTGTCATTTGAAAAAATGCTATTCATTAGAAATCCTTTTTTTGAATTTCCTTCAATCTATACTTCATTTTACTAAAAGCAAATTTCATTCCAAAACAAACAAAAATTGACTTTTTTTATTAAAAATTTGATTTTTTGATGATAAAGGGTAAGAAATGATAAAGGCAAAGTGTTTTTTTTAAGAAGCTAAGAAGCTAAATTTACTTTGCCTTGCAAAGCACGCAAGGCAAAGTTTATAATAAAAAGGAAGGTAGGCTTACATCATGCCACCCATTCCTCCCATGCCACCCATACCGCTCATATCAGGCATAGCTGGTTTTTCTTCTTTTATCTCGCTAATTGTTGCTTCTGTAGTTAAAAGCATTGAAGCTACGCTTACTGCGTTAAGTAGGGCTATTCTTTCTACTTTTACTGGATCAATGATACCAGCTTTAAGCATATCAACATATTCGCCCTTTGCAGCGTCAAAACCAAGATGTTCTTCTGTGCTGCTTTCAACTGAATTTACAACCACGCCTGCGTCAAAGCCAGCATTTTCAGCGATTTGTTTTAAAGGTGCTCTTAAAGCTCTTTCAACTATGGCTGCACCTATAGCTTCATCGCCTTTTAAATCAAGCTTGATTTTTGATTTTGCTTTGATTAAAGCAGCTCCACCGCCGATAACTATACCTTCTTCAACAGCAGCTTTAGTAGCGCTTAGTGCGTCATCAACACGATCTTTTTTCTCTTTCATTTCAGTTTCAGTAGCAGCACCAACCTTGATAAGAGCTACTCCACCGCTTAATTTAGCAAGTCTTTCTTGGAGTTTTTCTCTATCATAATCGCTTGTAGTTTCTGCGATTTGAGCCTTGATTTGATTGACTCTTGCGTCTATATTTTTCTTTTCGCCAGCACCATTAACTATAGTCGTGTTGTCTTTATCAATGATAACTGAGCTTGCTTGTCCTAAGTCTTGCAAACTAGCACTTTCTAAGGTTCTGCCAAGCTCTTCAGCGATAACTTCACCTCCTGTTAAGATGGCAATATCTTCAAGCATAGCCTTGCGTCTATCGCCAAAGCCCGGAGCTTTTACGGCTGAGATATTAAGCACGCCTCTAAGTTTATTTACAACTAAGGTTGCTAAAGCTTCGCCTTCTATGTCTTCAGCGATGATTAAAAGAGGTTTGCCTGTTTT
The DNA here is from genome assembly GCF_006864535.1 of Campylobacter sp. MIT 12-8780. Classification (NCBI taxonomy): domain Bacteria; kingdom Pseudomonadati; phylum Campylobacterota; class Epsilonproteobacteria; order Campylobacterales; family Campylobacteraceae; genus Campylobacter; species Campylobacter sp. MIT 12-8780. Next base: position 96,854 of record NZ_QHLL01000003.1, on the reverse strand, counting down.
TTGGATTTGCTCTAAGATAGGAAGCAAATCTTTTAAGCTAGTGATTTTTTTATCAAAAAGCAAGATATATGGGCTTTGAAGCTCAACAGTCATTTTATCTGCATTAGTGATAAAATAAGGGCTTAGATAGCCTCTGTCAAATTGCATACCCTCAACCACATTAAGCTCATCATTGATTGACTTTGCTTCTTCAACGGTGATAACGCCGTCTTTGCCTACTTTTTCCATAGCATCAGCGATTAATTCACCGATTTTTTCATCTGAATTTGCTGAGATAGTTGCTACTTGAGCGATTTCTTTTTTATCCTTAACTTCTCTTGAAAGCTTTTTAAGTTCAGCTACTATAGCTTCGCAAGCTTTATCCATACCTCTTTTGACTTCTATAGGATTAGCTCCAGCTGTGATATTTCTTAAGCCTTCTTTAAAGATAGCATGAGCTAAAACTGTAGCTGTTGTGGTGCCATCGCCTGCTTGATCAGCTGTTTTGCTTGCTACTTCTCTAACTAAAGCAGCACCCATATTTTCAAGACTATCTTTAAGCTCAACTTCCTTAGCTACGCTTACGCCATCTTTTGTAATGCTTGGAGCACCAAAACTCTTTTGGATCAAAACATTACGTCCTCTTGGTCCCATAGTTACTTTAACAGCGTCATTAAGTTTTTTTACGCCTTCATAAAGTTTGTTTCTTGCTTCATCTGAAAAAAATATTTCTTTTGCCATTGTTTATCCTTTTTCTAAAATTTATTTTACTATACCTAAAACATCATCGATGTTAAGCACAAGGTATTCTTCTGTGCCAAGTTTTACTTCAGTGCCGCCATATTTAGCAAAAAGCACTTTATCGCCAACCTTAACATCGCTAAGCTCTTGACTTACTGCGATAATTTCTCCCATTAAAGGTTTTTCTTTGGCATTATCTGGTATAATTATGCCAGAAGCTGTTGTATTGGTTTCTTCTACGCGTTTAACAAGGACGCGTTTTCCTAAAGGTTGAAAATTCATTTGTGTAGTCCTTTCTCTTTGTAAATTGTCGCTATTTTTAGCACTCTTTATATTTGAGTGTTGTGATTATACGATAAAAAATGAATTTTGTCAATACCTTTATAAAAAAAATTCAATAAACTTTAGTTTAACCGACTAAAGTTTATTTATAAAAAACTTTTAAGGACGGGATAAAATGAAAAAAGCTCTCTACATTATAGGGGTTGTGTTGGCTGTGATTCTCATAGCTTTGTATGTGATTTTATTTACTTCTTTTGGAAATAAAATCGTTGCTTCTTACGCTGAAGATAAGATTAGAACCTTGAGTGGTTTAGACGCAAATTTATCTACATTTAAATTGCGTTTTTCAAGCCTTGATGTCGCTCTTGATATAGCAAATATGGCTCAATTAAAGGTAGAGGGCAATCTTAGTCTTTTTAGCTTAGGTTTTGATTTAAATTATCTTTTAAGTCTTGATAAAAATTATGCTCAAAAAATGAGCTTAAATTTAAAAGACAATCTTAATTTCGGCGGCAAGATAGCAGGAAAAGCAAGTGATTTTAATGTGAGTGGAAATGGGGCTTTGTTTGGCTCAAATGTAGCTTTAAATGCGCGTTTGCTTGATTATTCTCCTTTGGAATTAAAACTGAGTGCAAATGGTATTAAGATAGAAGAGCTTTTAAATTTACTTTCAAAACCAAGTTATGTCAAAGGAAATATCAATATAAATGCCGATATAGCAGCAAAGGATCTAAAACCTGAGGGTAATGCCTTCATAAATCTTGCTACGAACTCTATCAACTATGATTTACTTCAAAGGGATTTTAATCTTTCCTTACCGCAATCAAATTTAAGCTCAAATATCACTATCTTTATGAAAGATCAAGATATTAACGCAAAAAGCGAGACTTTAACTTCTTATATAAGCTTGAAAACCGATAAAACACATTTTAACCTTGCCAATAGTGTTTTAGACACAGATTATACTCTTTTAGTGCCTGATTTAAGCAAGCTTGAAAAACTTATAGGCTCAAAAGCAAGCGGAAATTTAAATCTTGATGGCAATGCAAGCATTGATCTTAATTCACTAAGCTTGCTTCAAGAACTTCAAGCTAAACTTATAGGAAAGGACATCAAGTTTGCAAATTTAAATCTTAATTCCCTTCATCTTAATGCCAATGCTAAAGGCGAGGGCTCAAAGATTAATTATAATGCAACTTTAAAATCAAATCTAGCTAATGTGCCAAAATTACAAGGTTTTTATGATATGAAAACACAAGAATTAAGCCTAGATACTGAAGCAAAAATCGATGATTTAAATGAGTTTAAAAGCATAGCTGGACAAAGCTTGCAAGGTAGTGTAAGCTTAAATGCGAGTGCAAATTTACTGGGCTTTGTCATTAAAAGCTTAAAAGCTGATGCAAATGTGGCTGGAGGCACAATCAATGCAAGCTCAAATGGCAAAAGTCTTGATCTAAGCATAAATAAACTTGATCTTAGCAAGGTTCTAGCTATAGTGGCTCAGCCAAGTTATGTCAATGCAAACTTAGACGCAAAGGCTCATTTAAGCTCTCTTGATTTTAGCAAGCTAAATGGCTCATATGAAGCAAAAAGTAGTGGAACTTTTGGGGCAAAAGCTTTAAGTGCTATGCTTGGTAAAACTTTTCCTGCAAATACTCAATTTAATCTTGATTTAAAAGGCGATATTAAAGATAGTGTAGCTGGTTTTGATCTTGTTTTTAAGAGCGATTTAGCGAATTTAGAAAGCTTTAAAGGCTCATTTGATCTTAACAAAATGCTTTTAAGCTCGACTTTTAAACTCAATGCCTATGATTTTTCAAAACTAGGCTTTTTAGCTGAAAGAAAGCTCAGTGGAAAGGCTGTATTTACTGGAAATTTAGACTTTGATAAAAGCATAAAAGCAAATATTAACAGCGAAAATCTCTACCAAGGAAAGCTTAATGCTAGCCTCATAAACAACGCTTTTAAAGCAAATATAGCTGGTGTTGATTTTTCTAGCTTGATGAAGGGACTTGATTTGCCTGATTATTATGAAGGAAAAGCAAGCGTTGATGTGGATTATAATCTTGTAAGTTCAAGTGGAAATGCAAGTGCAAATTTAAACAATGGTAAATTAAAAAATGTAGGCTTAGTAAAGACTGTATCAACGCTAACTAAAAGCGATTTGACAAAGGATTCATTTAGTGAAGCAAAGCTCAATGCAAAGCTTAGCACAAACCAAATTGGCTTGAACCTCAATATGAAATCGCCTCGTGTAAGCATAGCCATTAATAATGGCACAATCAATTCCAAAACAAGCACTTTAAACCTTCCTCTTACCCTAGGCGTAGATAAAGCAAGCTTTAAAGGCACGATCAAAGGCACAAGTGCTAATCCAAGCATAAATATAGACTTAGGAAGCGTGCTTAAATCAGCAGCTGATAAATTTATCGATGATAAGGTTAAAGAAAAAGGTGCAAAAGAGCTTAATAAGTTTTTGGATAAATTATTTTAGTCATAAATCAAGCCTAGCCCAAGCTAGGCTTGTATAAATTTAAAACTAAAATAAGCCTTAATGAGTTAAAATGAATGATATGAAAAAGGTAAAAGTAGATGAAAGCATATTGTAATAAAAAATTTATATTACTCTTTTGCAAATGCTTTTTTGTTGTGCTTATTATCAATCAATTTTGTATCCATAGAGCCTTTGCGGGCGAGTTGGTAAGAGCTGTCTTAATAAGCTTGCCTCATATCATTTTGATCGCTTTTTTAATCGCTTTTTATATCGATAAAGAGAAAAAAGCCAAAGGAGAGTAGAGTGTTAAGTATTTACACAAAAACAAATAATAAGCTTGTGCAAAAGCTTCGTTTTGATATACAAACAAGTGTTTTGCCTGAAAATATCTTATGGCTTGATTTGTTGCGTCCAAGTGCTGAGGAGATTAATTTTGTCTCAAAGTTGTATAATCTTGAAATTCCAACCCAAGAAGAGCGAGAAGAGATCGAGCTGAGTGCGAGGTATTGGGAAGATAATACCAGCATTACGATTAACACTCACTTTCTTATCCGCACGAGTATGGACGAGCTTTCCTTGACAAATGAGACTTTGACTTTTTTGCTTTCTCAAAATATCTTATTTACTTTAAGATATAAAGAATTTACGATTTTTGAAGAGATTGAGGCAAGAATTCTAGCAAGTCCAAAGAATTTTGAAGATGGTTTTGATGTTATTGATAAGATGTTTGAAGTGCGCGTAGAAAAGGACGCGGATATCTTAGAATGGATAGACAGAGAAGCAAGGAAACTAAGGATAGAAGTATTAGAGCGAAAAAATGAGCTTGTGTATGATAGGATTTTAAAATCCATTTCAAATTTGCAAGAGCTGAATATGCGTGTGAGAGATTCGCTTTTTGATAAAAGAAGAGCAATGACTTCTTTGATAAAAAGCGATAAGATTGATAAGGATATTAAGCAGAATTTAACCATAGTGCTTAAAGACTTAAATTCGCTCGTGGAATTTGATGTTTCTCAGCTAAACATTCTTGATAATATCCAAACCATCTTTGCCAATCAAATCAATATAGAACAAAACAAAACGATCAAGCTTTTCACGGTTGCAACGGTGGCGATGATGCCAGCAACGCTTATAGGCACGATTTATGGTATGAACTTTAAATTTATGCCAGAATTAAACTGGACTTTTGGCTATCCTATAGTAGTAACTTTGATGGTAGCTTCTGTGATCTTGCCTGTTGTATTCTTTAAAAAGAAGGGTTGGATTTGATAGAGTATAAATTCACTATCCAGACAATTAAGAGCAAGTAAAGGCAATGTATTTAAATCGTGAAAAATTGCCTTTACTAAAACTCGACATATCGTTCAAATCTTGGCGGTTCTTTTGGTGGATTAGTGCCATTGCTATCAATAAAGCTTTGAAGCTCCTTTTCATACTCAAGTATCACATTTTGAAAATCTTGCTTATCCTTGCCCTTGAGTTCTGATTTGGTGATTTTGACAACCGAGAGTGGATTGATAGCTTGGTTATTAAGATATAAACCAAAGTGCAAATGAGGTCCTGTACTCATTCCGGTTGAGCCTACATAAGCGATAGTTTGTCCTTGAGAGACTTTTTGCCCTTTTTTAATGGCTGCAAAGCGGCTTAAATGCGCATAAAGAGTGCTATATCCTGAACCATGCTGCACCTGAACGGTTTTGCCATAGCCTCCTTTTGTGCCTACAAAGCTTACCACTCCAGCTCCAGCGCTTCTTACTGGTGTGCCAGTAGGTGCTGCATAATCAACACCTAAGTGCGCTCTATATCGCTTTAAGATAGGATGATACCTTGCTCTTGTAAAATATGAACTTATCCTTGTTGCATTAACCGGTGAAGTTAATAAAAAAGACTCCATTTCTTTACCCTTGCTATCATAAAAGCTATCTTTATAAAAATATACTTTTTTTGCTTTTTTATTCACTTCAATGCTTGCCATTTTGATAAGTATATCACCAAAACGCTCGCCCATTCTTTCTTTTCGCTCATAAACCAAAATAACTTCATCGCCCTTTTGCATAGCCTTAAAATCAACGCTCCCACCAAAAGCATTTCGCATAGCACGAGCAAGTGGCGTTGAGCCTGTGGCTTGCTCAACATCTTGATAGGCTGAATTTTGCACATTAAGACGCAAAATTCGTGTTTGGGTTTCATAAGAGATGGGCGAATAAGTCAGCGTGTATTCGCCTTGCAAGTTTTTATAAATGTGAAGTTGCAAATCAGAGCCATTAATCGGGATTAAAACCTGCTCGATTGTGTTTGTGTTGTTATCCCAAAGAATTTGAAATCTTTCACCTTCTTTGATCTCTGAAGCAAGTTCTCTATCTTGAGGATCTAAATTCCAATACAAAGAAAGAGGGAGATTATTGTTTTCTAAAAAAGTTAAAAAGAATTCATTTTTTGCCCATTCTCTTTCTTCTATACTTGAAACAGCAAAAACTTGCAAGCAAAAAATACACAGCACAAGTAGTTTTTTCATCAAATCAAACCTTCATTCATACTTTATTTTCAAAACAAGAAAAAGTATTTTACTTTATTTTTCTTACAATTTTGTAAGAAAAAAAGAATATAATACAACTTTGTTAAAAAATAAGGAGAAAAGTTTGTTTAAAAAAATCCTTTTGTATTGTTTTTTTATGCATATATCTTTATATGCTTTTGATTTTGCTCCTTTGCATTCAAATATCGCTAAGATCGAGGATAATTTCATTTATATCAATGATGATGAAAACATCATTTTAAATGCAAATGCGGTAATCATCAAGCATTTTAAAAGTGTAAAATCCATCATCGCAAGGGCAAGTGTTGTCGAAAAAAGAGAGGGTTTAGCCAAACTGAGACTTGAAGCCTTTACAAATTTAGAGCAAAAGGCTTTGCCTGTGCTTGATGTCGTGCCTGAAGTTGGCGATGAAGTGATTGTTAATTTTTTATATGATAGAGCCTTGCTTATCGCTCCTGATGAGGAAAATTACGCACATATTACACAGAATTTAAGAAATTTTTATTTTATTCATCCTGATGTTTTTGGTGCGATGATGATTAAGGATTTTAGGCTAAGTCCTAAACAAGAGAATTTTCAAGCTTTTTGCTCAAATAACGCACTTGGTTTAGTGATTTTTGCTCTTGAAAATGAGCTTGCTTTTGTGGATTGTGCGAGTTTTACTTTGTTGTTTAAGCAAGACTTTACTACACATTCTTTAGCTCCTCAAAAGCCTTTTTATTCAAGGGTAAGTAATTACAAAAAAAACTTTTTTAATTTCTTTGAAAGAGAAGTAAGGGATTATTATGAATACTACACCACACTCACAAACTCCTCTAGCAAATGAGCATAAAGCCTTTTTTGAAAAGCTTTTGGGTGCTGAAAATGCGTATTTTGATGAAGCACACAAAAGAGCGTATAGCTATGATGCTACAAGAAAGCATTATCTGCCTGATGGGGTGCTTTTTCCAAGAAATGAAGCTGATATTAGCGAAATTTTAAAATACTGCAACGAGCATAAAATCATCATTATCCCAAGAGGAGCTGGTTCTGGCTTTACGGGCGGGACTTTAGCAGCAAGTGGTGGTGTGATTTTAAGCTTTGAAAAGCATATGAATAAAATTTTAGAAATCGATCTTGAAAATTTAGTAGCTGTAGTGCAACCGGGTGTGATTAATTCAAGTCTTCAAAAAGAACTTGCTAAGCTTAATCTTTTCTACCCACCTGATCCTGCAAGTATGGATTTTTCAAGCATAGGTGGCAATGTTAGCGAAAATGCAGGAGGTATGAGAGCAGCAAAATACGGCATTACGAAAGACTATGTTATGGCTTTAAGAGCTGTTTTGCCAAATGGAGATATTATAAGGGCTGGAAAAAGGACGATTAAAGATGTGGCTGGATACAATGTCGCTGGGATTTTAATCGCAAGTGAGGGCTCTTTAGCTGTAATTAGTGAGATCACCTTAAAGCTTTTGGCTTTACCAAAATTCAAGCAAACCGCAATGGGTGTTTTTGATAGCGTAAAATCAGCGATGAATGCTGTATATCAAACCCTAGCTCAAGGTGTAAGCCCTGTAAGTATGGAGTTTTTGGATAATTTAAGCATAAGAGCTGTTGAGATGAAATTTAACAAAGGCTTACCAAAAGAAGCTGGAGCGATTTTAATCGCTGATGTTGATGGCAATGTAAAAGAAAGCGTAGAAGCTGATCTAGCCGTGCTTAAAGAGATGTTTTTTAAGGCTGGAGCAAGTGAGTTTAAGATCGCTAAAGATGAGGCTGAGGCAGCTGATATTTGGTTTGCAAGGAGGAATTGCTCGCAAAGCATCAATGTTTATGGCACACTTAAGCTTAATGAAGACATCACCGTGCCTCGCTCAAAACTACCAGAGCTTTTAGAAGGTATTGAAAAAGTGGCGCAAAAATATGATTTTAAAATTCCTTGTTTTGGACATACAGGCGATGGCAATGTGCATACTAATGTTATGGTTGAGGATAAAAACGACGTCAAGCAAGTTGAAAGAGGACACGAGGCAATTACAGAAATTTTTAAACTTGCAGTAAAACTTGGCGGGACTTTAAGCGGAGAACATGGCATAGGCTTGTCAAAAGCACCTTTTATGAAGCTTGCCTTTTCTGAGGCTGAGATGAATCTTTTTAGAAATATCAAAAAAGCCTTTGATCCAAACAATATCTTAAATCCTTTTAAAATGGGCTTATAAAGGCGAGTTATGCTTAAAAAAATTTGGCGTTTTGTGTTGATTTTTAGGGATAAAGAAATTTTTAATTTTTCTGCGGCTTTAAGCTTTTATACTGTGCTTTCTTTGATCCCACTTTTATTTGTCTGTTTTTCTGTTTTTACCCAAATTCCAAGTTTTAAGGCGTATTATGAGAGGATTAAAACCCTTATTTTTACCTTTTTAATCCCAGCCCAGCAAGAGCTTATCGCTACTCATCTTGATACTTTTTTAAAAAATAGCGTCAATTTAGGTATAGTTGGGCTTATTGCTATGGCGATTACCTCGCTTATGTTTTTTTCAAACTATGATTTTGTAGTCAATCGCATCACAAAAAATGAGCCAAAAACCTTGTGGCAAAGCATTAGCTCGTATTGGACTCTTATTACGCTTACGCCTTTGGGCTTAGGGCTAAGTTTTTATATCTCAAGTTATATACAAAAGACTTTAGATGATTTTAAGGTGGGCTTGAATTTTTTTGAAATTTTACCTTTTCTTATCATCTGGGGCTTATTTTTTGTCTCTTTTTCGAGCTCTATTGCTAAAGGCACGCTTAAAATGCTTGCTTTAACTTCTTTTGCAAGTGCAGCCATTTGGTATATCAGTAAAAATCTTTTTGTGTATTATGTGGTGTATAACAAGACTTATACTAATGTCTATGGTTCTTTTTCAACCCTACTTTTTTTCTTTGTGTGGATTTATGTTTCGTGGGTTATTTATCTTTTTGGACTTAAGTGCTATCATTATTTTGGAGAACTAAGACAAGAAAAAACTTTAGCACCAAAAGTAAGCAAAACCCCAGCCAAAAGATCACGCACTAGCGCTAAAACAGCTTCTTAAATACAAAAATTAGCCTACAAACAAAGAGTAATAATAAAATAGAAAAGAGCTTGCAAAAGTTTATTTTAAATTTAACTTTGCAAGCTTTGGTAATATATCTTAAGCAAGTCAAGATTTTAATTCTTTTACTTGCTTGTGTTATTATCGTTTAAGTTGATTGACGATAGAAAGCATTTCATCACTTGTTGTGATGGCTTTTGAGCCAGCTTCATAAGCTCTTTGTCCGGTAATAAGATCAGTCATTTCCTCGACAAGTTGGACATTGCTTGATTCAACAAAGCCGTGTCTAATCGTGCCAAAGCCATCTTGTCCTGCTATACCAGCAACCGGAGCGCCGCTTGAGCCTGTTTCAAGAAAGAGATTATCACCAAGGGCGTGAAGTCCGGCTGGGTTGATGAAATTCACAAGTTCGATTTGCCCGATTTGTGTTTCTTCAGTTTCGCCAGCAAGCATTACAGAAACCGTGCCATCTTGCGCCACACTTACATTTGTAGCTCCTTCTGGAACTGTCATTTGAGGCATAAGAAAATACCCATCAGCATTGACGATATTTCCTTCGCTATCCCTTGTGAATTGTCCGTTTCTTGTGTAAGCTGTTGTGCCATCTGGAAGCTGAATTTGAAAAAAGCCATTACCTTGAATAGCCACATCAAAATTATCTGTGCTTGTAGATTTGTAACTTCCTGCTGAAAATATCTTTGTAACAGCACTTGGACGCACCCCAAGCCCCACTTCTATACCAGAAGGTGAAAGCGTTGTGGCTGAAGTTGAAGTGCCGGCGTATTTCATGACTTGATACATAAGATCAGAAAATTCAGCCCTTGATTTTTTAAAGCCGACTGTATTAACATTAGCGATATTGTTTGAAGTAACATCAATTTGAGTTTGTTGCGCTATCATTCCTGTAGCTGCGGTGTGAAGTGATCGTAACATTTTGTTTTATCCTTTCTTTAACTTATTTTACTACTGAACGCTTGCAAGTTTATTAATAGCGTCTTGATTAAGATCGTCCATATGAGAAGTCATTACTTTTTGATACATCTCAACCATTCTATTTGCTTCGATCAGTCCTGTCATCTCAAGCACAGCATTGACATTTGAGCCTTGAGTAAAGCCTTGTTTGACTGAATTTGATTGTTCTAAGTCCCTAATGCGTGTAGGATCGTTTATCCTGTAGGTATTATCGCCGTCTTTTTCTAAGGCTCTTATATCATCAACTTGAGCGATAAAAAGCCTTGCTATATCGTTTTGATCGGCTTCTATGTTACCATTGGTATCAACGCTAAGATAGGTTGAGTTTGGTGGAATTTGTATGCTATCAAAATCTGGATTGTTAAAATAATTGCTACTAAGCACTTTATAGCCTTGTTTATTGACTAAATTGCCCTCATCATCAAGTTGAAAATTACCATCTTTTGTGAGGCGAATTTCTCCGTTATTGGTTTTGACAAGATAAAAGGTATCTTCTCTTGTCATCGCCAAATCCAAAGGATTGGTGGTGCTTCTTAAAGAGCCTGTGCTAAAGTCTGTGTAAGTTTGGCTTACTTGTGGGACTCTATCTATAGTCGAGTTTAAAAAACGAGCCGCATCATAGGTGTGATTGTCGATTGGTAGTTCATCTTGCACTTCTCTAAACACTCTTTTAAAATCAGCGATCACAACATCATCTTTTTTATAACCGCTGGTATTGATATTTGCAAGATTATTACTAATCACATCAAGTCGGTTAAACTGGGTAACCATACCGCCTGTGGCTTGATAATATCCATTTTGCATAGTTTTGCCTTCATTTCAATAAATTTCTTAAAGCTTAAAGCAAAGAGTGTTCCAACTTTTGTAAAAGTTACAAATTCAAAGCTTTAGGTAGCTTTTTTAAGAAACAAAACGAAAATAAGATATCATTTAGTTAAGATTAAACAAACTAAGCTATAATAACAAATTCAAAACTGCTTCTAAAAAAGGAAAAGTCAAAACATGTCAAACGCAGCAAAAACTGAAAAAGAACTCGAAGATTATCTCAAACATACTAGTTACGCAACTTATGAAAAATTAGTTAAATTTATGCCAAAACAACCGGGCATTAATACTGCTAAAAAAATCGCAGCTTTATGTAAAAAATACAAAGTCAGTATTTATTCATCAGCAGAGATTGCTAAGATGAAAAATATAGCCGAAGCAAAACAAAGAGAAGAAGAAAAACAAAAGCTTCAAGATGTGGGCTTGGAAAATGACTTTGATTTGGCTAATGAAAGCGAGCTTTTAGAATGGAGTCGTTCTGATTCACCTGTGCGTATGTATTTGCGTGAGATGGGGCAGATTGATTTGCTTAGCAAAGATGAAGAAGTTGAAATTTCAAAAAGAATAGAGCTTGGAGAGGATATTATCATCGATGCTTTTTGTTCTGTGCCCTATCTCATAGACTTTATACTTGATTATAAAGAACCTTTAATCAACAGAGAAAGACGCGTTAAAGAGCTTTTTAAAAGCTTTGATGATGAAGAAAAAGATGATGAAAAACCCGAAGAATTAGAAGAGCTTGAGGAGCTTGAAGAAGAAGAATTTGATGAGGAAAACGAAGAGCAAAATGTCGAAAAACTCAAAAAAATCAAAAAACTTAAAAAAATCGTTACCAAAAAAGAAGATGAACGCACTTTAAAAGTGGTAGAGAAATTCAAAGCCCTTGAAAAAGCCAAAAAAGAGTGGCTTAAAACAGCTCAAAATTTCAAAGAAGTTGAGGGAAATGAGCTTTTAAACAAGCTTAGCATAGCGTTTAAGAAAAATATCTTAAAAGAAAAACTTATGGATTTAGGACCGACTTCTAAGCTTATCAGTGAGATCGTAAAGTCCATAGAAACAGCTCTTAAAAGCGATGAGGAATTTGATAAAGAACTTAAACGCTTAGAATACCGCTTACCTATGTTTTCAGATGAGCTTAAAAATACGCACGCCAATATCTTGAAAAATATCACCAAGCTTGGCAAAGAAGAAATTTCAGAAATGGTGCTTGAAACGACTATGGTAAGCACTTATATGGAGATAAAAAAGCTTTTTCAAACCAAAGAAGCGAGTAAAAAAGGCTTTGATCTTGAAAAAGAGCAACTCAAAGAAATTTTAGAGCAGATTAAGAGAGGAAAAACGATTTCAGATGAAGCCAAAGGGAGAATGGCAAAGTCAAATTTACGCCTTGTCGTGAGTATAGCCAAGCGTTATACAAATAGAGGTTTGCCTTTTTTAGATCTTATTCAAGAAGGCAATATAGGGCTTATGAAAGCTGTGGATAAATTTGAGTATAAAAGAGGCTATAAATTTTCAACCTATGCGACTTGGTGGATTCGCCAAGCCATATCGCGTGCAATCGCAGATCAAGCTCGCACCATTCGAATTCCTATTCACATGATAGAAACGATTAATCAAATCAATAAAATCGTGCGTGAATATCTGCAAAAAGAGGGTAAAGAACCTGATGTAAGCTTTATCGCCAAAGAAGTGGGCTTAAGCGTGGATAAGGTAAAACAAGTCATAAAAATTACCAAAGAACCAATCAGCCTTGAAGCGCCTATTGGCAATGAAGATGATGGTAAATTTGGAGACTTTGTAGAAGATAGGGCTTCGCTTTCGCCTATGGATCATATACTTAAAAATGACTTAAAAGAACAAATTGATGAAGTTTTAGATCAACTCAATGACAGAGAAAAAGCAGTTATTAAAATGCGTTTTGGGCTTATGGATGATGAGAGTGATAGAACGCTTGAAGAGATTGGAAAAGAACTGAATGTAACGCGAGAAAGAGTGCGCCAGATCGAAAGCTCAGCCATTAAAAAGCTCAAACATCCAAAAGTAGGCAGAAAACTTAAAAATTATATAGAAGGCTGGAAATAAAAACAAGTTTAAATTTAAGCTTGCTTTAAAGATATAAAAAAGTAGATTGTAAAATATTGCCGAGTATTTTTTGCATTATTTTATAAATTTATTATTTTGATAGCAGTTTTTTTGCAGTTTGTTTTTTTGAAATGAAAGGAAATATAAATGATTTTAGCTTTGATTTTATGTGTGTATACCTTAGTTTTTGTAGGCATTTCTTATGCTCAAATTCGCTTTTTAAAGCAAGAAAAAGATAAACAAGCCATTATTTTAGATGAAAAAACTTACAAAGAAGCTGCGCAAATTGGCATTGAGAATGAACAATTTAAGATTTTTTCTCATATTTATACTTTGATCTTATATCTTTTTTGGCTTTTTTTTGGCTTTTTTTGGCTTAAAAATGTTTTAATTAGTCAAAATTCAGTGCTTGAAAATACCTTATTTTTACTGGCATTTTTATTTATCAATACACTTGCAAACCTTCCTTTAAGCATATATGAAGACTTTGTCAAAAACAAAAAGCAAGGTTTTTCAAATATGAACGCCACGCTTTTTATTAAAGATACACTTAAAAGTCTTGTTTTGCTTGCTGTTTTTGGCTTTTTGCTTTTATATGCTTTGGTCTTTTGTTATGAGTTTTTGGGGCAGTTTTGGTGGGTGTGGGCTTTTGTGCTTTCTTTTGTGGTGATTGTATTTATCAACTTGCTTTATCCAACCCTTATTGCTCCTTTGTTTAACAAAATGTCTCCGCTTGAGGATAGCTCGTTGCTTGCTAAAATAGACACACTTATGCAAAAATGCGGTTTTAGCGCAAAAGGCGTGTTTGTGATGGATGCAAGCAAGAGAGATAAGAGGCTTAATGCTTATTTTGGAGGGCTTTTCAAGAGCAAAAGAGTGGTGCTTTTTGATACACTTTTAAAGGCTTTAAATGAAAATCAGCTTCTAGCTGTTTTAGGACATGAGCTTGGGCATTTTGTGCATAAAGACTTGATCAAAGGCTTATTTAGCTCGGCTTTAATGATTTTTGTTTTGTTTTTTGTTTTTGCTCACCTGCCTGAGTTTTTTTATACTCAAAGTGGTTTGCAAGGCGTAAATGCTGGGGTTTTTGCTTTATTTATCATCTTTAGTGAGGTTTTTTCACTTATCTTTTCACCTTTAGTGAATTTATTAAGCCGAAAAAATGAATTTAACGCTGATAAACACGGAGCCTTAATGACTTCTAAGGAAGATATGAAAAATGCTTTATTTGTGCTTGCTAAGGAAAACAAAGCCTTTGTAAAGACAAGTAAAATTTATGAGTTTTTTCATCTTTCTCACCCAAGCATAGATAAACGCATAAAAGCTCTATCTTGAAGCTAAAAACCGCCTTAAATCTTGCTAAAAAGAGTTTAAAAACGCACAAAGATGAAGCCCTTTTTATACTTTGTGAGTATTTACAAAAGGATAGGGCGTTTATAGCTTTAAATGGGGATTTTGACTTTGATGAAAAGCCTTATTTTAAGCTTATAGAACGTTTTGCTAGTGGGGAGCCTTTTGAGTATATTTTTGAAAAAGCGCAGTTTTATGGGCTTGAGTTTAAGGTGCAAAAAGGTGTATTAATCCCTCGTTTTGATACTGAAATTTTGCTTGAACTTGCCCTAAAAGAACTTAGCCAAAAAAACTATACAAATATCTTAGAAATAGGCTTTGGAAGTGGAATTTTAAGTATAATTTTAGCCTTAAAATTAGCACTTAAAATCAAGGCTTGTGATATTAGCGAGCTTGCTTTAAAACTCGCTAAAGAAAATGCCTTAAGGCACGAAGTGGGACATTTGATAGATTTTAGGCTTTGTGATTTTAAAAATTTTGAGGGTGAGGTTGATTTTATCATCTCAAATCCACCTTATATACAAAATGATTATAAGCTTGATATTTGGGTGCAAAATGAGCCTAAGCAAGCCTTATTTGGTGGAGTTAAAGGCTATGAATTTCTTGAAGAGCTCATTGTTTTTGCTAGAAAAAATAAGGTAAAAGCTCTAGCTTGCGAGTTTGGATACGATCAAAAAGAAATTTTACATAAAATTTTACATAAAAATGGCTTTAAGGCTCAATTTTTCAAGGATTTTGCTGGTTTTGATCGTGCCTTTTTAGCGCATGCGGTTGAGACTATATAGATGAACTCATACCCTCCCTTAAAATCTTAAAATTTAATAAACAAAAAACAAAAATTATTATTAAATTAATACTCTTTTTGCTATAATCCTTTAAAAAACAAAAATTATTTTTTTAAAGGACAAAAAAATGAAAGCGATTAATCTTTTGCTGCTTGGTTCTATCATCGGCATAGGGCTTTTTCTTGGCATAGCTGTGGCTGTGAGTGTATTTTATCCACCTACAGGCTTGGGAGGCGAAGCGATTACAGATGCGTTTGGTAGTGGGCTGATTATGGGACAGATTTTTTTAAAATTTGGTTATGTACTCATTAGCATAGCCCTTATAAACACTATCTATGAGCTATTTTTTGCAGAAGCGAGTTTAAAAATTATAAAAATTTTGCTTGCTGTTGTAATTTTGGCACTATCTTTGCTTTTTGTGTTTTATTATACTTTGCCAATGCTTGAAACTCAAAGCTTGATTATAGAAGGAAAAGCAGGTTTAGAAGCTTTAGCAGGCGAGGAATTTAGCACCAAACACACACAAAGTGAATGGCTTGTAAAAATTATCTTGATTTTGCAAGTAGCTTTATTCTTTTTAAGTTATAAGTCAGCAAAAGTAGGGTATAATCGATAAATTTACCTAAAAACAAGGTTGAAGGAGGACAATATGACTATCAATAACAATCCAGCGAGCTTACAGCAAAATAACTACCTCAATAATGCTCAAAAAGCCTCTGAAAAAGCGTTGGGTAATATAGCGGCTATTCGCGCGATTAGCGGTGTGGATACGGCTGATTTGGCTATAGCTGATTCTTTAAGATCGCAAGCTAGCACTATAGATCAAGGCGTTGCAAATGCTTATGATGCTGTGGGTGTTTTGCAGATTGCTGATGCGAGTTTAAGCCAGATCACAAAAACAACTGATGAGCTTAGTCAGCTTGCCGTGCAAAGAAATAGTGCTGTGCTTAATGATCAGCAAAAAAATATGCTTGATGTTAGAGCTACAGAGCTTATTTCTTCGATTAATGATGCGTTTAATAATGCCCAGTTTAATGGAAAAAATGTATTTCAAACTATGGATTTTGTGGTGGGAAGCGGAGTTGAAACAACAAATTTAAATCCTCTTAGCACAGGAAATCTTAGCCTTACAGATCAAAGTAGTATAGATTCGTTCAGTCAGCAAGTCGCTTCTTTGCGTGCAGATATTGGTGCAGGCATTAATGCGATCACTTCAAATATCAGCGCAAGTGTAGAAAATAGTATCAATACAAAAGCTGCTGAAGGAAATTTGCTTAATGATGATTTGGCGAAAAATGTTACTGATCTTAACGCAGAGTTTTTGAAAACTAATTCAGCTTCATTTATGATGGCTCATCAAAACGATATACTTCAAAGCAAAGTAGCTAGTCTTTTGCAATAAACATTTTAGATTTTCTTACTCTTTGCAAGTAAGAAAATCTTTTTTATTTTTAAGTTCTTATACAGCTTATAAAGTTTTAAATAATACACTCCCCAAACGCAACATATTTGAACCACACTTTAAAGCTAGCTCAAAGTCATTACTCATACCCATAGAGCAGATTTTTGCTCCGTGTTTTTGTAGGGCTTCATAAATTTTATAGGTGGCTTCAAAGCTTTTGATGATTTCTTTTTGATTGTCCGTGTTTGCGCCTATACTCATCACTCCACAAAGCTTTATTTTAGGGCATTCATCTTGAATTTGTAGGTATGTATCAAGGGCTTTTTGAATTTCAAGTCCGCTTTTGCTGTTTTCATCAGCACTATTGATTTCAAGCAAAGCCTCAAGCTCGTAATCTAGCCTTTGATTTACCGCCTTAGCAAGCTTTAGGCTATTGCAAGACTGCCATAAAATAGGGTTTTGTTTGAGTAAAAGATTGATTTTATTGCTTTGTAAGGTGCCGATGAAATGCCATTTAAGCTCCAAGTTTTCTTTTAAAGCTTCTTTTTTCTGTGCTAGGGCTTGCACTTGATTTTCCCCAAATTCACAAAAACCAAGCTTAAAAAGTTCGTTTATAAGCTCGCTTGAGCCATATTTGCTTGCTACGACTATGCGTGTGTTTTGTGTTTTTTCAAGGATTTGTTCTAAATTCATGAGTATTCTTTGTTTTTAAGATAGCCTTAAAAGTGGTGCGCCCAAGAGGATTCGAACCTCTGACCTTTTGAACCGCAATCAAATGCTCTATCCAGCTGAGCTATGGGCGCAGAATTAAAAAATTAAGATTATAGCACAAAAAGCTTAAATTTAGCCTAATTTTATGAAAAACAAGCCTTATATCTTGTGTAAAATTGTATTTTTAGAAAGCTTAAAAATAAGCGGAGTTTTAATGAAAATGCAAAAAAGTGTTTAGCTCAAACTCGCTTATAAACAAATATGCAAAAATTATCTTAAAAATTTGAGCTATTTTTAAGGTGGCTTTGTCAATTTGAGGCAAAAGCTTGATTTTGTGCTTTCTCACTCAAGATATTTTTCATTTTTATCTTTTGTAAGCTTTTTGAAATCCTCGTCCAAATTCAGTCTTTCTTTAGCTTTTGTGTAATAATAACCCACGCCAAGCAAAGCGATTGCACACATTGTAAGCAAGATGATGAGACTTCCATATTCATTTTGTGCTAGAAAAAGTCCGCCTGTATTCATACCAAAAAAGCCAACGATGAGATTGAGCGGTAAGACTATGGTTGAGATGATGCTGAGTATATAGATATTTTTATTCATTTTTTCATTTTTTATCCCAATGATAAGCGTATAAAGGCTATCTACTCGTAGGCTGAGTTCTTTGGCGTTTTTTTCTAAACTTAAAGCAGTAAAGATGATGAATTTAAGGCTTTTTTTGAGCTCATTTTGCTCGTTGGCTAAGGCACCAAGGCTTTCGTGAAGCTGGCTAGCAAGCTTAAGAGCTTTTGCAATCTTTTGCCTAAGTATGAAAATTTTTCTTAAGATATTTTCTATATTTTTACCCTTTAAGACGCTATTTTCTTTATGCTCAAGCAAATCTTGATAATGATTAAGCCTTGTTTTAAGTAAGTCAAAGATGTTTTTAAGCTCAAGATTAAAATCATTAAGTGAAATTTGCATAAAGTCTTGATCTTTGAATTTAAAGATTTGATCTTCTTCAAAGCAAAAGATTAAATTCTCATTCTTATCAAGTTCTTTGTTTCGCAAAAGAGCGATGATAAGGAGCTTTTTGCCAAAAAATTCTCCAAAAATAGAATTATTAAAATTATTTTGCAAAAAAGTTTTTAAATTTTCAGTCATAAGCATTGATTTTCCACCTATATACGAGTTCTTTGAGCGTAAAATTCTTTCTTAAATTCACTAAATTTATCCTTAAGTATAGCCTCTCTTGCATTTTTTACAAGCTCTAGGTAAAAATGTAGATTGTGTAAGCTTGCCAGTCTAAAAAAGCTTAGTTCTTTTGCCCTAAAAAGATGATTTAAATAAGCTCTGCTAAAATGCGTGCAAGCATAGCAAGCACATTTTTTATCTATGGGCTCATGATCGTTTATAAACTCAGCCTTTTTGATATTAAGCTTGCCAAAGCTTGTAAAAAGCGTGCCATTTCTTGCATTTCGTGTTGGCATCACACAATCAAACATATCCACGCCTCGTTCTATATTTTCCACCAAATCTTCAGGCGTGCCAACTCCCATTAAATACCTCGGACGCTTTTCATCAACAAAAGGCATCATCGCTTCAACTGTATCATACATCAAGGCATTTTCTTCACCAACGCTGAGTCCTCCTATAGCAAGTCCATCAAATTCAAGCTCACAAAGTGCTTTGGCACAGGTTTTTCTTGCCTCAAAATCAGTGCCTCCTTGGATAATGCCAAAGATATTATTTGTCTGTGCCTTGCCTTTTGCTTTTTGAGCTAGATGATACTTGATGGCTTCTTTAGCCCATTTTATAGTCCTTTGCACGGATAAATCTATACGTTCTTTACTTGCAGGTAAAGCCACTAAATCATCTAAAATCATCATAATATCAGAATTTAAATCATATTGCGTATCAAGCACACTTTGAGGGGTAAAAAAATGCAAACTTCCATCAATATGGCTTTTAAATCTAATCCCATTTTCATCAGGCTTTGAGTTTTTACTCAAAGAAAAGGCTTGAAAACCTCCACTATCAGTTAAAAAAGAGCGATCAAAGCCAGTAAAACCATGCAAACCGCCAAATTCTTTCACCAGCTTTGAACCCGGACGCAAATAAAGATGATAAGTGTTTGCAAGTATGATTTGAGCATTAAGTATGTCTTTAAGATCAAGCGCGTCAAGGCTTTTAACCGCTGCTTGCGTGCCTACAGGCATAAAAATAGGCGTTAAAAAGCTTGAATGAGCAGTTTTAAGCTCGCATACTCTTGCGTTTTGAGATTTATGCTTTATTTTAAATTCCATTTGCTATAATATCCTTTTTATTTTGGAGTATATATGGATAAAATTTTATTTATCGTTGATGGAAGTTTAGCAAAATATTTCTTAGAAAGGCTTTGTTTGCAAAAAGCTTTGAATTTTTTTTATACGATTTTATACTACAATGACGAAACAATCAGCGTTATCACAAAGGGTGAAAATATAGACTTTGTAAAATTTGATCCTACGAGCTCAAGCAAGCTTAATAAGCTTTTGTTGAGTAATTTTTCCCAAATTTTTATTTTTTTACAAGATGAGTTTGATACAAAAAACACTTATGAAAATATCAGAGCTTTTAGCAAAGAACAAGATATCGTTTTGATGGACTTTTGGGGACTTAGCGTAAGTGATGAGCATTGTGATTTGATTGATTTAAGGGCGATTTTAAGTAATCACTTGCTAGGATTTTTACCCGATGTAGCCTTAGTCGCTCAAAACATAGGGCTTAACACAGGCGAGATTATGGAGGTAAAAATTCCAGCTGATAGTATCTTTGCATATAGACATGTAGGCTCTATAGGACAAAAAAGGTGGCGAATCGCCCTGCTGTATAGGAATTCAAAGTTTATTTTTGTCAATGCTTCAACCATGCTTATGCCAAATGATTCTATACTCCTTGTTGGCGATCCTAGCGTCTTGCAAGGTGTGTATCACAATATCAAGCGAGGAAGAGGGCAGTTTCCAAGCCCTTTTGGGAGTAATATCCTTGCCTTAATGGATATGAAAGATAAAAGCGAAGCTGAGCTTGAAAATTTCTTAAAAACAGCCTTGTTTTTTCATTCAAAAACAAATTCAAAGAAGCTTATCATCCGCGTAATCAACCCTCGTTTAAATGAAATTTATGAAAAACTCAAGCACAATGACAAAAATAGTGTTAGCATAGAACTTGATTACAAAAATACTGATTTTAAGTCTATTCCAGCACTTTTAGAGGGTAATGATATAGGTGTGATTGTTACTGATTTGCTTCATTTTGAAAGGAAGAAAAAGCAGTTTTTTGAGCTTAAAATTCCTATACTTAAAACAGGAGAAAGAAGCTTTGAAGAGTTAAGCGAGGCTGTGATTTTAAACTCAAATGAAGCCGAGCTTGAAACTCAGGCAAATGTGATGATTGATCTAAGTAAGCAGCTTGGGCTTTCAGTAAAGCTGTATCACTACAAACCAAATGATGATTCAAAACAAGTTGTAGAACACTTTCAAAGTCTTTCAAAGCTTTATAACAAAGAGATTAAAATCATCAACGACACTAGCAAAAATCCTCTTTTAGAGCTCAGTTTAAACAATGATATTTTGCAGTTTGTGAGCTTTAAAAAAGAGCTAACAAGCTCTCGTTTAAGCACCTTTTTAAGCACAGATTTTAATGTCTTATACGCAAAAATGAATAAAAATTATCAACTTTTTATACCAATTAGTTAAATTTGGTTAAAATTTATTCAAAAAAGGCAAAATGATGAATATAAAAGTAGATTTAGAAAAAAACTCTTATGAAGTCAGTGTAAATGAGCTTAAAAAGCTTGAATTCAAAGGCAAAGTTGCTGTGGTGAGTAATGCAAAAATAGCCGGACTTCACTTACAAAGCTTGCTTTCAAGGCTTAAAGCTGATGAAGTCTTTATCATTACGCTTAAAGATGGGGAGCAGTATAAGAATTTACAAAGCATAGAAGAGCTTTTAAATCAGCTTTTTATCTCTAAACTTGACCGAAAAAGCACGCTCATCGCATTTGGTGGAGGTGTGATTAGCGATATAGTGGGCTTTGGGGCAAGCATTTATCAAAGAGGTATAGATTTTATCAATGTTCCCACCACGCTTTTGGCTATGGTTGATGCAGCTGTGGGCGGAAAAACAGGAGTAAATAATGCCTTTGGGAAAAATCTCATCGGCTCATTTTATCAGCCTCGTGCTGTGTATTGTGAGAGTGAGTTTTTAAAAACCCTGCCCCAAAGAGAGCTGAGTGCTGGAATGGCTGAGTTTATCAAAATGGCGATTACTTTTGATGAGAAAAAACTTGAATTTATAGAAAAGCTTGATGAAAATGCTTTTTTTGATAAAAGCTTAGATGATGCAATTTATGCTCAAATCATCTTTGAAAGCGTAAAATTAAAAGCTGATATAGTCTCAAAAGATGAAAAAGAAAATGATTTAAGAATGCTTTTAAATTACGGACACACCTTTGCTCATGTTATAGAAAATCAAACGCAATACAAGACTTTTTTACACGGCGAAGCTGTAGCTATAGGCATAAATATGGCAAATCACCTTGCTTTAAAGCTTGGCTTTTTAAGCGAAGAAGAATGCAAAAAAGTAGAAAAACTCTTGCATAAATTCAAACTTCCAACACAATATAAGATAAAAGATATCAATAAGTTTTATGAGGCTTTTTTCCTTGATAAAAAAAGCTTAAACGCAAAACTTCATTTTATCCTGCCTCAAGGCTTGGGTAGGGCTGTGATTAAAAATGATATTAAAAAAGAGCTGATTTTGGAAGTTTTGGCTGAATTCACAAAGGATAAGGCTTGAGAGAAAAGGTGTTTTTCAAAACCTTTGGTTGTAGAACAAATATCTATGATACCGAGCTTTTAAAAAGCTATGTCAAAGACTATGAAATCACTCAAGATGAAAAAGAAGCTCAAATCATCGTGATAAATTCTTGCACGGTTACCAATGGAGCAGATAGTGGCACAAGAGCTTATATAAATAGCCTTAAACAAAGAGGCATAAAGGTGGTGCTAACAGGTTGTGGAGCAGTAAGCAAGGGCAAAGAGCTTTTGGAGAGTAAAAAAGTCTTTGGTGTGCTTGGAGCTTCAAATAAAGCAAGGATTAATGAGTTTTTAGGCTTTAAACAAAGCTTTTTTGAACTTGGGGATTTAAATTTCATCGACAAAGACATTGTTACGCAGTATGAAAATCATACTAAGGCTTTTGTAAAAATTCAAGAAGGTTGTGATTTTGCCTGCTCATATTGCATTATCCCTAGTGTGCGTGGTAAATCAAGAAGTATTAGCGAGGAAGAAATTCTCAAACAAATTAAAATTCTAGCAAATAATGGGTATAATGAAGTCGTGCTAACTGGCACAAATATAGGCTCTTACGGCTTAAAACAAGGTTCGAGCTTAGGTAAGCTTTTGCAAAAAATAGGGCAGGTTTCAGGCATAAAAAGAGTGCGTTTAGGGAGCTTAGAACCAGCTCAAATTGATGCAAGTTTTAAAGAAATTTTAGATGAAACTTGGCTTGAGCGGCATTTACACATAGCCTTACAGCACACAAGTGAAAAAATGTTGCGTATCATGCGCAGACGCTCACACACTCAAAATGACTTAGAACTTTTTGAAATGCTTGCAAATAAAGGCTTTGCCTTAGGCACGGATTTTATCGTGGCACACCCGGGCGAAGATGAACTTGTATGGGCTGAAGCTTTAGAAAATTTTAAGGCTTTTAAACTCACGCATATCCACGCTTTTATCTTTAGTCCAAGGGCAAATACACATTCAGCAAATCTTAATGAAAAGCCAGTAAATGGTAGCATAGCCAAAGATAGGCTTAACACACTTAAAGATATAGTAAAGCATAATAATCTTGAGTTTAGAAAAAACAATAAAAAAAGGCTTGAAGTGCTTGTGGAGAGTCAAAAAGAAGGTGTTTTTGAAGGCTATGATCAATTTTATAACAAAATCAAAATTCACAGCCCAAAAGACTTGAGTAAAACTTGGCTCATACTTGATGAGTATGAGTGCAAAACTGAATATAATGAAGCCAGTTTAGGAGGCTAGATTTGAATAAAAATAAAAAAATCATTATTTTTTCTTTTGCGTTATTGTGCGTGCTTGTTGGTGTTATTTATTTTAAAAATGAGCCAAGATATATTGATAAAAGGCTTTATGAAAGCTTTTTGCAAGAAAATCTTATCACAAAAGCTGTTATTAGTGACAAAGAGATTATTATCAAGGCAAATAATGATAATTACGCCATTATTAAAGATGGCATTGATCTTGATGAGCTTTTGCAAAAAGTGCCTGTTGAAGTAAGACAAGAAAATACAGCATTTTTTTTAAGTTTTATAATAATCACTCTTATAGCTATGTTTGTTTCAGCTTTTTATTTTTCACGAAAAAAGCAAATACAAAGATTTCCTATCTCGCCTCCAAACGAATCGCAAAGCAATCCTATCTTAGAAAGTGCAAACTCTGGTATAAAACCGGTGATCTCTCATATCAAATTTGATGATGTAGCTGGGGTTGATGAGGAAAAAAGTGAGCTTAGTGAGATCGTGGATTTTCTTAAAAATCCGCAAAAATACAAAGAATTTGGCATAAAAATGCCAAAGGGCGTGTTGATGGTAGGACCTCCCGGAGTTGGTAAAACCTTGATCGCAAAAGCTGTAGCAGGCGAAGCTGGAGTGCCATTTTTTTATCAAAGTGGTTCAAGTTTTGTTGAAATTTATGTAGGAATGGGAGCAAAAAGGGTGAGAGAGCTTTTTAATAAAGCTAAAATGATGGCTCCAAGTATTATTTTCATCGATGAAATAGACGCTGTTGGTAAAGCAAGAGGCGAGGTAAGCAATGTCGAGCGAGATAGCACCTTAAATCAGCTCTTGACCCAAATGGACGGCTTTGAGGATAATAGCGGCGTTATCGTTATCGCAGCAACAAATAAAATCGAGCTTATGGATCCAGCCTTGCTTCGCTCAGGTCGTTTTGATAGACGCATTTTTCTTTCTTTGCCAGACTTTAAAGATAGGCTTAAAATCCTTGAAATTTATATGAAGGACAAAAAAAATAATGTCGAGCTAAAAAATATCGCCAAGGCAAGCGTAGGTTTTAGCGGAGCAGGGCTTGAAACTTTGGTGAATGAAGCAGCGATTAATGCCTTAAGAAGAGGTTCGAGCTTGGTTGAGGAGAGTGATTTTTTCGCTGTTTTAAACAAGGTTTTAGTTGGTAAAAAGAAAATCTTAAGCTTTGATGAAAATGAGAAAAAGATACAAGCAACTTATCAAGCTGCAAAGGCTTTAAGTGCGTATTATTTTGATGTAGGCTTTGAAAAAATTACCCTCATTGAGGATCGTTTTAAAGAGTATGAAAAGCAAATCAGATCAAAATCAGAGCTTTTAAACAAGATCAAAGTGCATTTAGCAGGATCGTGTGCGATGAAGCTTATTTATAATGAAAGCTACACCAACTCACAGCATGATTTTCTTAAGGTAAAAGAGCTTGTTGGCTTTATGCTTAGCTTTGATATGGCTGATGAAAAAACTTTAAGCGATCAAAAACAAGAAGTGCAAAATTACCTTGAGCCTATGAAAGATAAGATTTTAGAGCTTGCAAATGTGCTTTTGGAATTTGAAAAGCTTGAAAGCGAAGATGTTGCAAGAGTGATGAGAGTGCATTAAGGAGCTTGGTAATGGATAGTATAAAGGTAGGAATTTTAAGCTTAAGTGATAGGGCAAGTGCTGGAATTTATGAAGATAAAGCTACCCCAAAGGTAAAAGAAGTGCTTCAAAGTTATATCAAAAATGAATGTGAGTTTATATGCGAGCTTATCGCTGATGAGTTTGAGCTTATCAAAGAAAGATTGCTTTTTTTAAGCAAAGAAGCACAATGTGATCTTATCATTACTTGTGGTGGAACTGGACCTGCTTTAAGAGATGTGACGCCTGAAGCTACTGAGGCGGTTTGTGAAAAAATGTTACCGGGTTTTGGCGAGCTTATGCGTCAAGCAAGTTTAAAATTTGTCCCAACAGCGATTTTATCGCGTCAAAGTGCAGGGATAATCCAAAACTCACTCATCATTAACCTACCGGGCAATCCAAAGGCTATTGCTGAGTGTTTAGAGCCTATTTTTCCAGCTGTGCCTTACTGCTTAGACTTAATAGGAGCTCATTTTATACATACAAATGAAGCCATTATCAAGGCTTTTCGTCCTAAAAATACTTAAAATTTAAATTTTACAAAAGGAGAAACATTAATGAAAATAGCAATGCTTTATATTTGCACTGGCAAATATGATATTTTTTGGAAGGATTTTTTTATTAGTTGTGAAAAATACTTTCACCCAGAATGTCAAAAAGAATACTTTGTATTTACAGACTCAAATGAGTTGTATCAAGAGCATGAAAATGAAAGAATTCACAAAATTTTTCAAGAAAATCTTGGCTGGCCTTATAACACCTTAATGAGATTTCATATGTTTTTAAAAATCGAAAAAGAATTACAAGAATTTGATTATATCTTTTTTATGAATGCAAATGTAGAATTTTTAAAAGAAGTTTCATTTTTGCCTACAAAAGAGCAATTAATCGTTGTAAATCATCCCGGATTTTATAATAAAAATCCACAAGATTTTACTTACGATAGAAATGAAAAAAGTCTAGCATATATACCATTTGAACAAGATGAAGAAAAAGAAAATCTATTTTATGGAAAAATCAAAGGCAAATATTATGTTTTTGGTGCATTTAATGGGGGGGGGGCTTAGCATATTTAGAACTCATTAAAACCTTGGCTCAAAATATACAAACAGATTTAGATAATAATATCATTGCATTATGGCATGATGAAAGTCATCTAAATGCTTATATCGCAAGTAAGGTAGAAGGAGAGGATTTTATCCTTTTGGATCCATCTTTTGCCTATCCACAGGATTGGGATATACCTTTTGAGAAAAAAGTTCTCATTAAAGATAAAAAGCACTATGGAGGACATAATTTGTTAAGAGGTATTCCAGAGAAAAAGAAAGGTAAATTTCACTTTTTAAAAACATTTTTTAAAAGATGTAAATAAAAATTAATTTTTGCCGATAGTTTGAGAGTGCAGGGATATATGCACTCTTATTTCTAAAGTAAATTTAAAGATTTTGCAATTTTTTTAGTCGTCAAACTGCTGTCCAAGCACATTGCCATTCATATCAGTATAAACTTCCATCATATTATTAAGTTTAAATTTAAACCCTCCGATTTTACGATCTACATCGATAATCACCGCATTGGGCTGAGCTGCTCTTACTTTAGAAACTATAGCTTGTCCTAAAAAGCCTGTTGGAATAGCTTTGTATTTGCCATCAACGCTTGTCCATTGTCCGTTGATATTGAAGTCAATCTCAGTGCCATCATTTAAGGTTACATCAAAAGAGTCAAGATCTCTTTTTACGAGCATGATTTGAGCAGCTGGGAAATTCTGCTTGATAAAGCCTTGAGCATTTGCTGGAAGCGTATTTGGAGCAACCACCATATCAGCTAGTAAAAAACTAGCACCACAAGTTAAACTCGCTAAGATTAGTTTGAGTTTCATTTTTTCTCCTTTAAAAAGTTATGCTGTAATTCTAGCCTTATTTTGTGAATTCAAAGTGAAAGCTTTGTGAAGTATGCGTGAAATGAAGCAAAAAAATAAAAAAGATGGAGCGGGAAACGAGATTCGAACTCGCGACCCCAACCTTGGCAAGGTTGTGCTCTACCCCTGAGCTATTCCCGCATTTTTAAAAAGTAAGATTATACAAAAATCAAGTTTAAAAGTCAAGAATTCTAACAATTTTTACCTTTTGATTTTGTGCCAGGCTTGAGCTTTCAAGCTCACTGATAAGCAAATACTCATTTTCAAGTAAAACCTTAAGCATATTTGAGCCAAAGTTTTTAGCATAAGGTGTAAAAACACCATTTTCAAATTTGCCAAAGATGAAGTTGTTACGCCCGCTTTTTAGCTCTATGTCCTTACTTAAAAGGGCTTCATAGCTTTTATCTTGTAAGATTGTGCCAAAAAATAAAGAAAAAAGCTTTGGCACGATCAAACGCGTAGCTAAAAAGCATGAAAGAGGATTGCCCGGTAAAACAAGGACAAGTTTGTTATCTTTTTGAAAAAGCTTACTTGGTTTGATAAATTTAGCCTTTATACCCTCAAAAATAGGCGTAAAGCCAAGCTCTTTTAAGGCTTTTTGCATAAAATCAGCCTCACCAACACTAGCTGCACCGCTCGTTATAAGCAAATCATAGTTGCAATTTATCAAAGCCTTTTTTACCTCACTAAGCTCATCTTTAATGATGCCAAGATAGGAAAGCTCTATGCTTGGCTGCGTAAGCTGGGCTATAATGCTTGTAGCGTTTGTATTATAAACGCTGTTTTCATCAGCTTCTTGCCAAGGCTCTTTTAGTTCATTTCCGCTTGAAAGCACACCTACACGAAGCTTTTTATATACTTTAAGCTTGCTTATGCCCTGACTTGCAAGCAGGGCTAAGTGAGTGTTTGTTAAAAGCGTGCCTTTTTGAAACAAGGGTTCATTTTGTTGATATTCCTCGCCTTTAAAACGCACGGCATTAAGACGTTTTGGTGGATTTTTGATGATAAGTTTGCCTTCTTGTATGCACTCATCTTCTATCATTAAAATCGTATCAGCATTTTTGGGTAGCTTTGCTCCTGTCATGATCTTATAGCATTCGCAAGGTTTAAGCTCGTATTCAGCCTTATCTCCAGCAAAAATCACTCCTTTTATATGTAAGGGCTTATCTTTATCATCATAATTGAAAGCATAGCCATCAAGGGCTGAGTTTGTAAAACGTGGCGTATCAATCCTAGCTTTTATATCTTCAAAAAGCACTCTTTCTTTTGCCTTAAAAAGCTCTACATATTCAAAGCTAAAAAGCTCTTTTATATGATTTTCTAAAAGCTTTAAAGTGGCAAAAAGATCATTCATTCTTCAAGCCTTTTGATATTTGCTCCAAGGGCTTTGAATTTTTCCTCAAGTCTCTCATAACCACGATCTAAATGATAAATTCTATGCACGCGGCTCACACCTTTTGCCGCAAGGGCTGCTAAGATGAGAGCTGAACTTGCCCTTAAATCAGTCGCCATCAAATCAGCTCCATTAAGCTCCTTGCCTCCATTGATCGTAGCAATATGTCCGTTTAATCTTATATCAGCTCCCATTCTTAAAAGCTCACTTGCGTGCATAAAGCGGTTTTCAAATAGCCTTTCATCAATGATACTTGTGCCATTTGCTTTGAGCGCTAAAGCCATAAATTGCGCTTGCATATCAGTTGGAAAGCCCGGATATTCACTTGTAATGATCTCAACGGGCTTGATTTCTTTGGCTGGAAGTATGGTGATTGCATCATCTTGCACCTCTATACCAAAGCCCATTTGTTTGAGTTTATCTAAAACCGCACTTAAATGACTTGCATTTGCTTTACAAATCGTAATTTTTGAATTTGTAATCGCTGCAGCACATAGGTAAGTTCCTGCTTCTATCCTATCTGGTATAACACTAAATTCTTGAAACTCTAAAAGCTCGCCATCACTTCCTATTATCTCAAGTTCATCACTTCCTATGCCTTTTATATCAAGTCCAGCATTTACTAAAACCTCACAAAGCTGCACCACTTCAGGCTCTTTAGCGACATTAATGAGTCTTGTTTTACCTTTTGCAAGGCTTGCTGCCATGATGATATTTTCACTGCCTGTAACTGTGATCTTATCAAAGATGATCTCAGCTCCTTTAAGCTCGCCACTTGCCATAACATAGCCTTGCTTTATGCTGATATTTGCACCCATTTTTTCAAGGGCTTGCAAATGCAGATCAATTGGGCGTTGTCCTATAGCACAACCTCCGGGTAAGCTTACTTCACACTGATGAAAGCGAGCAAGCAAGGGTCCAAGTGTAAGTATAGAAGCACGCATTTTTCGCACTATATCATACACAGCTTTAGTGTTATTAAGCTTGCTTGTGTTTATCCTTGCATTGTGGTTTTTAAGCTCATACTCAGCCCCTAAATTCTCAAGCAAAACAAAAAGTGTTTTGATATCAGCAACTTCTGGGATATTATGGATAAGCACTTCATTTTTGGCTAAAATGCTTGAGACGATAAGGGGTAGGGCAGCATTTTTTGCACCGCTAATCTCTACACTTCCACTTAGATAATCACAAGCTTGAATTTGAAGGTATTGCATCGTTTTCCTTTTATGATAATAAAAAATTTTAGCATATTTTTAAGACAAATTGCCTAAATTTAAACTTTCTTTATTTAAAATAAGCTTGGTTGAATGTCCAAGCTTTGGCTAAAAAAGCTTATGAACTCTTCTTGGTTTTCAAAAATCAAGCAATATCTAAAGTCTTTATATGCTTTTAAATCCTCTAAACTTGAATAAGAAAAATCACAAAAAAGAGTATTTTTAGCCGCTGTTTTAAAGCCTTTAACCTTACTTAAATGCGTAGCCAAAAAGTCAAAATGAAGCTCATTTTTAGCAAGTAAAAAAGCCCTTGAGCTTGAGCCAAATTCACAAATTTCATTGTTTTTATTGATAAAATAAACTTGCAAAAAATCAAGTTTTTTTTCCTTTATGTGAAGCCTTAAGTTATGTTCTAGGATAAAATTTACAAAGCTCGCAAAAAAAGAAGTATATACAAAAGGTAAGGCAAGGTTTTTAAAATACATTTGCTTACAAATAAAGCTTGTAGAAAACAAGCTTGAATGCTCTAAAAGCGTAAATTCGCATGCCTTAAGCGTATCAAAACTCGCACAAATTCGAAACAAATACAGTTCTTTATCACAAAAAAAGAGTGTTTTTTTCTTTGCATTGATAAGTTTTGAAAAGTCCAAAAACACCTCACCACTTAAACGCTCAAGATAAAATACCTCGCAAAAATCAAGCGCTAAAGGCTCGCAAAGCACAAACTCAAGCTCTTTTTCCTCACACATAAAACGCATGAGCTTTAAGATAGCCAAGCTTAAATCCTCGCAATAAAGATAAAAAACTTCCTTATCTTTAAGCAAAAGCTTTTTTTCACTAATGATAGCAAAAGCACCTTTTTGCACAGCTTCATTGATAGCTTCTTCATCATTTGAAAAAAAAGCAAAGCCGTGTTTGAGCTCATTTAAACTTATAGCAAAGCCACTTACGCTTGAAGTAGAGCCTTCATTAAGCATTTGAGTTTGTAAAAGCTCGTTTAAATTTGAGATATTCATCAGCCTACTATAGAGCCGTTTTCTACAAGTTGCTCTGGGCTTATAAGCACAAGCTTATCTTTACTTTTTGCTGAAAGTATCATGCCATCGCTTTCATGCCCAAAAATTTTAGCTTTTTTAAGATTGCTTAAGAGGCATACTTGCTTGCCAATGAGGCTTTGAGGCTCATAAAATTTAGCTATGCCTGATAGAACTTGTCTTAACTCGCCATTTTCAAGCTCAAGTATAAATTTCAAAAGCTTTTCACTACCTTCTATACTTTGACAATCTTTAACAAGGGCTATTTTGATCTCAATCTTTGCAAAATCATCAATTTTTATTTTTTGTGTTTTTTGTTCTTGAATTGGCTCTTGTATAGCAGGCTTTAAGCGAGCTTCTTCTATCTTGGTAAATAAAGGCTCACAAGCCTTGCTTTGAAAAGAAAGCAATTCATCGTCTAAGATAAGTTTTTGATAATTTTCACTTGTTATTGCAAAGCCTAAGCTAAGGGCTATTTTTTCACAACTTTGTGGTAGGGCAGGGCTTAAAAGCACACTTACCTTTGCAAGTATGTTCGCACATAAAGCAACTAGGGCATTTGCTTTTTTTGTATCGCCATTTTTGATTAAATTCCAAGGCTCGTATTTGCTTATGCTTGAGTTTGCAAGGCTTAAAGCCTTAAAAAGCTCTTCTAAATACCTGCTTGTTTGCACGCTTTCTAAAAAATTTATGGCATTAAAGAGATATTCTTTGGTTTGTGTAAGCTCGCTTGTGAAAAATTCTTTTATATCCTCGCTTTGAATGCTTGAATTTGAGTATTTTGCACTCATACCTACTATACGACTTAAAAGATTGCCAAGTTCGTTGCAAAGCTCTGAATTAACGCGGTTTATAAAGGCTGTTTCGTTAAAATCTCCATCATTTCCAAAAGGCATTTCTCTTAGTAAAAAATACCGCATAGGCTCTATACCATAAGCATCTTTTAATTCTTTTGGTTTGATGACATTGCCTTTGCTTTTACTCATCTTTTCCCCATCCCTTGTCCACCAACCATGAGCGCCTATATAACGAGGTAAGGGCAGATCAACACTCATTAAAAAAGCGATCCAATACACAGCATGAAAACGCAATATATCCTTACCTACAAGATGAATATGGGCTGGAAAAAATTTTGCGTTTTTGCCATTTTCAAGATAATCAAGACTAGAAAGATAGATAAAAAGTGCATCAAGCCATACATAAATCACATGTTTTTCATCATTCATCTCTTTTGGTAAAGCTATGCCCCAATCAAAGCTTGTCCTTGTGATAGAAAGGTCTTTTAAGCCACCTTGCACGAAGTTGATAAGTTCATTTTTTTTGTTTTTAGGTAAGATAGGATCAGCTTCTTCATACCATTTTAAAATCGCTTTTTCATATTTTGAAAGGCGGAAAAAATAGCTTTCTTCTTTGACAAGCTGAGTATTTTTACCACAATCTGGGCAGGTATTGTTAGCAAGAAGTTGGCTTTGAGTAAAAAAACTCTCACAAGAAACACAATAATGCCCCTCATAAGTGCCCTTATAAATATCACCCTTTTCAAACATCTTTATAAACATAGCTTGCACGCATTTTATATGCCTTTCATCTGTGGTGCGTGCGTATATATCATAAGTGATATTAAACTCGTCCCAAAGCTCTTTAAATTCAGCACTGATTTTATCAGCATAAGCCTTTGGGTTTGAATTTTTTTGTTTAGCAGCTTGTTCTATCTTTTGTCCGTGTTCATCTGTTCCTGTTAAAAAAAGCGTTTGCTCGCCTTGCAAGCGGTAAAATCTTGCCAAGGTATCAGCGATGATAGTCGTATAAGCATGCCCTAAATGAGGTGCATCATTAACATAATAAATAGGAGTAGTTAAATATCTCATTTTTTTCCTTATAATTTTGCAAGCTTTAAAAATAAGCTTACTTTTACTTATTTTAAATTTGAGAGTATAGCAAATTTAAGCTTTGATAAAGCATAAAACAAGGCTTTAAAAGTCAAATCCACCTTCATTTTTGCCTTTTGACATAGAATTATATACAGCTAAAACATAGTTTTTTCGTATTTGGCATTCAAAAAGTTCCTTACAATCAAAACAAGTTTGCATATTTTTTTCTTGCTGACAGCTTTGTAAAATTTGCTTTTTTTCCTCAAGCTCAAGTTCAAAAGAATCTTTTTCACTCACTTCACTCATTGTTCTGCCTTAAAGCTTAAAAGCTTGTCAATTTCATAACTTGAGCCAAAAAAACAAGGCGTAGTAGAATGAGGCTTGCTAAATTCAAGTTCAAGTAAGCTTTTATTTATGCCATTGCTTGTCTTACCTCCTGCTTTTTCGCATATATAAGCAAAAGGAAAAACCTCAAAAAAGGCTCTAAGTTTTCCATTTGGTGCATCAGTAGTGGCTGGATAACTAAAAAGCCCTCCACCCTTGCATAAAATTTGGTGTATATCACTTACCATAGCCCCACTATATCTTAAGCGGTAACCCTCGTCAAAAAGACTTTTAATAAAGCTTGCATGAGTTTTGCTCCAGTTTTTTTGTGTGCCACCTGTAGCGTTGATCTTGCCCTTTTGGCTCAGCTTTAAGTCTTTGATATACTCAAACTCATTTTTATGATTGAGGCGGTAAAGTTTAGGTATATCAGTGCAAATGATAAGCTCAAGTCTAGCTGAATATATACTATAAATAGCCATTTTGAGATTTTTTGCACTCATTTTTTCCTCATAAATTCCAAAGATAGAGCCAACTGCAAAATTTACATCAAGCAAAGATGAGCCATCAAGTGGATCATAAGCTACTATATATTTAGCTTCTGTATTTAGCTCAAGGGCTTCTGGTTTTTCTTCACTTACAAGGGCTTTGATATTTTTGCACTTACTTAAAATTTCAGTGATAATCATATCACTTTTAACATCAAGTTTAAGTTGGGTATCTCCTGTTGCATTGTGCGTGCTTTGATAGCCTGTATCTGGGAATTTAAGCTCATTTGCTATGTTTAAAACAGCTTTTTGTATATGAGAAATAATCTCTTGCATTTTCTATCCTTTAAATTGAAAAGCATTTTGCAAGATAAAGCTTGCAATGCCTTTTATATCATCAAGATCAAGCCAAGTTAGTGTGTTATTTTTGGGCTTTTCATAGCTTGCTATAGCATTGCATACGCTAAAATAACTCTCATCAAGCTTATCTTTAAAAACACCGATTCTAGGGTAGGGCAGGGTTTTTAGCCCCTCGATCAAAAATAGATCAAAATCCCCAGCCAGCCTCAAGCACTCTTCAACGCTTCTTGGCTCATGTGAAAAAAAAGTCGTTCTTGTAGGACTTAGCACGAAAACTTCAGCCTTGTTTTCAAAAAAACTAAAACTATCCTTGCCCTTTGTATCAAAGCAAGCCTTATCGCTTGGATCGTGCTTTAGCACAAAAACCTTTAAATTTTGGGCGCTAAAATGCTTTATAAGCTTGTTAATCAAAGTTGTTTTGCCTGAATTTGAAGGACCGCTAAAAGCCATAACTTGTTTTTTCACAATTTTCCTTAAAAATTTAAAAAATTATAACTTTTTAAAGCAAAAAATAGAGTTAAAAAAGTTAAAATATCATTAAAAATTTGGGAATTTTTATGATGAAAATATTGCTTTTTTGTGCCGTGTTTTTTTTCTTAAGCTGTTCTAAGCCTTTAAGTATCACTGATGAGTTAAGGGCTCAAGGCTTGATTCACACCCAAAAACAAAGAGTGGTCCAAAACGAGCATAATTTGATCTTTTTGCTAACTTATCTTAATCCTATCTTAGATGAGCTAAGTCAAGATGAGCTTTTTTTGCTTGGTATTACGCCTAAAATAGATGAAATTTCAGACATTGCAATCAGCCTTGATCAAGAACAAGGCGAACTTAATCTTCTTGAAAAAGATGACGAGCTTTTAAAATATGTCTTTACAAACGAATATTCAAGTTATTACAAACTTAGCTTTAAAGAAAAAAGTGCTTCTGTGCTTAAGCTTAATCTTTGCGTGAAGGCTCAGTGTTTTGAACTAAACTTTCAAAAATACTCGAAATCTTTGTATTATCGTTCAGTAGATGTAGATACG
This sequence comes from Campylobacter sp. MIT 12-8780, assembly GCF_006864535.1. NCBI lineage: Bacteria > Pseudomonadati > Campylobacterota > Epsilonproteobacteria > Campylobacterales > Campylobacteraceae > Campylobacter > Campylobacter sp. MIT 12-8780. Next base: position 62,313 of record NZ_QHLL01000003.1, on the reverse strand, counting down.
CAATATAATTAGCTAATACCTTTTTTGCATAAATCCTGCTTTCTTGATACGGCACAAGTTCCATTGATAAAAAAGGCTCAAATTTACCCTTTTTAAACATATCATCTCGTGCAAGCATTTTGTTTGTAAAGCCTATACCGCCATTATACGCATAAGCGATAAAAACAGGGGATTTTAGCCTTTCTTCAAGATAATTTAAATGATGATTAGCAAAAAAATACGCCGTTTTTGGATCAAACATATCATCTTGATCAAAATCTTTAAGCTTTAATTCTTTTTGTGCGATATGATTTGCCACAAAAGGCATAAATTGCATCATTCCAAGTGCGTAAGAGGTTGAAACAGCAGTTGGGATAAAACGGCTTTCTTGTCTAGCAATGGCTAAGATAAGTGCTTGACGCTTAGTATCATAGTCCTTGATAAACTCATAATAAGGCATGATAAAGTAATTGTTTTTAAATTTAAACTGCCTTTCAAGTATATACGCATAAATAGGCAGGGTGTGCTTTGAGTTAAACTCTTTTGCAAGGGTTTCAAGTTCTTTTGGGCTTGCTTTTTGAATTTTTTTTGCTGTGCTTTGCCACAAAAAAGGATCTTTCATATTAAAATTTGATTTTGTATCTTTTGCCTCAAGAAAAGTAATAGGAGGCAAGGGCTCACGCATAAGCTCTTTGGCATAAAGGCTATAGATATTTAAACTTTGGCTTTTGGCTAGGCTTTGTAAATGTTCTTTTTTCTTGTTAATCTGCCATATCCAAAATAAAGCATTATCTTTATCAGCGGCTTTATCAAAGCTTTCATAGGCTTTTTGAAAGAAAGCAAGAGCTTTTTTTTCATCATTAAAAAGCAAGGCATTTACGCCCAGATAAAAAGCCACACCTTCACTTACCATACTTGGATCGATTTTTACAAAAGAGGAGCGAAGTTTTGGGGCTTGTTTTTTGATGATTAAATCTTGAGCAAACTTTGCAAAGCCATTTTGCTTGGCAAGTTCATTTAAAAAGCTGGCATTAACATTATCTAAATCACTTGCTTTTAAAAAAGTAAAGGTGCGTATAAAATCCTTGCTGTTTTGATTATTTACAAGAAAAGTTAAGATATTTGTATCATTAAAGGCTAAAAGTAGGGTGCTTAAATCACTACCTTTGTAATGATATGCAAGGTTTTGACGCGTATTTGTATCAAGATTTGAGATAAAAGCAAGTGAGCTAAGCCTAAATTTTTGACAAGTTGTATTTGCTTCTGTGATGGTTTTTGTGGTGTAATTATAGCATTTTGCGTATTTTGGATCAACATAGGCTTTGGGTGGAGGCACAAGTTTTTCTAAGTCTTTTTTAATCTTTCCAGCATAGCGAAAAATTTGCTTACGCAAGCTATTTGCTTCTTTTTTTGAAATTTGATTTTCCTCAAGCAAGCGGTGCAGGTAATAATCCTTAGCTAAAGAATTATCCTTTGTTTTTAAGGTTTGCAGATCATAAATGGCTGCAAATGCCACAGCACAAGTAAAAACTAAAGCTAAAACTATCCTCATAAAGCCAACCTTGCGATATTGCCTATCAAGATACTGATAAATTGAAGAGCGATAATGATGATTAAAGGAGCAAGATCAATAGCGCCTATTCTTGTAGGGATAAAACGCACAAGGCGGTAAGCTGGGGCTGAGAGCTTGTAAAGAATTTGCACGATTGGATTATAAGGATCAGGATTTACCCAAGAGATAAGGGCTGTGATGATAATCACCCACATATAAGCATTGATAAGTATTTGAATCACGCCAATTACTGAAAGCAAAAAAGAACTTCCCAACACATCAACCATGTTTTTCTCCTAAAATTTCTTTCATCAAAGGCTTTAAAAGAGGATAAAGCTCGCTTAAATCAGGACCATGCAAAGAACTAGTAAGCAGCAGCCTCAAAGGTGCAAAAAAAGCCTTGCCTTTAAGCTTGCTTTTAGTTAAAAGCTCGTTTTTAAAGCCCTCATAATCTAAATTTGAAAGCTCAAGCTGCGTTAGAATTTCTTTTAAAAGCTTAATTTGTTCTTCATATTCTTTATACTCAGCTAAATGCGTATTTGGCTTAAAAATGCCTTGTAGCTTTTCTTTAAGCTCATTTATAGTGCTTGCTTCTTGAGTATAAAACTTAGCTAGTTTTGCAAAATCAGCCTTTAAATTTAAGCTTAAGCCCAGCTCATCAAAGCCTAAAAGTCCTGCTAAGCTCTCATCATCAAGTCTTTTGATGTGTTCTCTGTTGATTTGTAAAAGCTTTTTAAGATCAAAACGAGCAGGGGCTTTGCTGATCTTTTTAAGATCAAAAAACTCTACTGCTTCTTTAAGTGTAAAAATTTCTTGTGGGGTTTTATTGCCAAGTAAAAGCAAATAATTTGCAATGCTAGCAGGCAAAATTCCAAGCTCTAAAAGCCATTTTACGCTAGAATGCGCTTCTCTTTTACTCATCTTTAGCCTTTCTTCGTTTAAAATGATAGGCAAATGTGCATAAAGCATAGGCTTATCATAGCCTAAACTTGCTCTAATATGCTCTTGTTTAGGCGTGTTTGAAGTGTGATCTTCCCCTCTTATAATGCAAGTAACGCCCTCCATCATATCATCAACCGCACAAGCAAAATTATAAGTTGGGGTTTTATCAGCCCTCATAATCACAAAACTATCTATATTTTCAGGCTCAAAATGAAGTTTTCCCTTGATCAAATCCGTAAATTCCATAGCCTTGCTTGGTTTTTTAAGGCGGATCACAAAGGGCTTTTCATTATCTAAAACCTCGCTATCGCTAAGTTTTTCACAAGTGCCATCATAGCGGTATGGCTTACCCTCAGCCTTAGCCTTTTCTTTTTTTGCCTCAAGCTCCTCAGTCGTGCAAAAACAAGCAAAGGCTTTTTTTTCACTCACTAGCTTTAAAGCCATTTGGCGGTGGTATTTTAAATTCTTACTTTGCACATAAAAATGCTGCCAATTCACACCAAAAAGCTTCAAAAGCTCTTTGATCTCCTCATCTTTACCAGCGATATTTCTAGCTGTATCAGTATCTTCTATACGCAAAATAAAGCCACTTTTATCCTGCAAAGAACAAAGATAATTAATCAAAGCTGCCCTTAAATTGCCTATGTGCATATCCCCGGTAGGCGAGGGTGCAAATCTATACATTAAATTTTCTCATTTTCTTTATAAATTTAAAGCTTCAATTATAGCTTGAAAAGATTAATAAAAGCTAAGCAAAACTAAGTCAAAGCCTGTGCGATAAGCTCGGCTTGCTTTATTGCATTTTCTGCGGTGATTTTAATCATATTTGGTGGATAGCCAAATTCTCTTAACACTTTTCTAACGGCGATTCTAAGCTGTGCCCTTACACTTTCTCTTATTTCCCAGTCTAAACTCGCTTTTGATTTTATCTCTAAAAATACTGCCTTTGAAAGCTCTAGCAAAGCCTGTTTTCCCATCACTTCTTCTACGCTTTTATTTTCCACCAAAACACTATAAAAAGCAAATTCATATTCACTTAGCCCAAGCTCCTTTTTATCCTTATCCTGTTTTATCAGCTCCTTGCTAAGCTCTATTAGCTCTTCTATAACCTTTGTCGCATTGATAAGCTTATTTTGATAATTTAGCAAAATTTCAGTCATTTTTTCAAATAAACTCTTAGTCCTTAGCTCGCTTTGCATTCTGGCTTTTAGTTCATCATTTAAAAGCTTTCTTAAAGTCTCAAGTGCGATATGCTTATGTTTATATGCTCTCATATCCTCTAAAAATTCATTTGAAAGTATGGATATATCTTTTGTATTAAGTTTACTTTTATCCAAAATATCAACTATACCCTCGCTTTTTAATTCATTATCAATGATTTGTTTTATAAGGCTTTGTTGTTCTCTATCTATAGAAATTTTACTTTCTTGCTGGCTTTTTTTGATTCTATTTTTTAGCATATCAAAAAGAGCGATTTCTTTTGCAAGTTCATTTGCTTTTTCATTTGGCAAAAGTAGGGTATAGGCTTTTATTAGCTGTGTGCATTCATCTAAAAAGCGTCTTTTTTCTTTTTCATCACTTAAGATTTTATTTATGATTTGCTGGATAATTTCTAGTTTATTTATATCAGATTCTTTAAAATACTGCATATAATCAAACTCAAAAAGCATATCTTTTATCACTTCATATTTTTCTAGCATTTTTTGTTCTAGCTCGCTTTTATCAGCGATAAACTCACTTTGAGAATCTTTAGTATAAAATTTTAAAGCCTCTTGCAAAGATGTCATTATACCGATATAATCAACGATAAGCCCTCCGCTTTTATCCTTACATACTCTATTTACGCGAGCAATTGCTTGCATGAGATTATGCCCGCTCATAGGCTTATCCACATACAAAGTATGCAAAGGCGGTGCGTCAAAGCCTGTCAGCCACATATCACAAACGATGATAAAATCAAGCTCATCATTTATATCTTTGACGCGATTTGCGATGATTTTTTGCTCTTCTTTGCTTGTATGAAAGCTCGCTAGCTCCGCCCCATCATCGCTACTTGCAGTGATGATAAGCTTAGCACGCCCCTTTTTGCAGTCCGTATCGTGCAAGCTAGGCTCAAGGGCGATGAGCTCCTTATATAAATCAACAGCGATTTGCCTACTCATACACGCTATCATCGCCTTACCCTTAAGCTTTTGCTTTTTAGCGTTAAAATGCTCTAGTATATCCTTAGCCACAGCCTGCAGTCTTTGCTTTGCACCTATGATTTGACTAAGTTTTAGGGCGTTAGTATTATTTTTGTCTTTTAAGTTCTTATCTAAATTTTCTATGAGCTTTTTACCCTCATCACTCAAATGAATCTTAGCAAGCCTACTTTCATAATACAGCGGCACAGTAGCCCCGTCCTCCACAGCCTGCTTCATATCATAAATATCGATATAATCCCCAAAAACACTACGCGTATTGGCATCATCTTTTTCTATAGGCGTTCCGCTAAAGCCTATATAAGTGGCATTTGGCAGGGCATCACGCACATTTTGCGCGTAACCATAGCTGATTTTCTCGCCCCTTAATCTCGCCTCAAAGCCATACTGCGTGCGGTGCGCCTCATCAGTGATAACGATAATATCCTCTCTATTGCTTAAAGTCTCAAAGCGTTCGTTCTCATCTTTAAATTTTTGCATAGTTGAAAAGATAATCCCACCTTTTATACCCTTTAGCACACTTTTAAGCTCTTGGGTAGAATCTATGCGTTTTGGAGTGGTTCTTAAAAGCTCGCTTGAGTGGCTAAAGGTGGTAAAAAGTTGATTGTCTAAGTCGTTCCTATCGGTTAAAATTACAAGGGTTGGATTGCTTAGCTTGTCTAAAGCCTTAGCTGCAAAAAATACCATAGAAAGGCTTTTTCCACTACCTTGTGTGTGCCAGACTACGCCGCCTTTTTTGCTTTCTCCAGCTACGCCCTCACTCATCGCCTTTTGCGTGCTTAAAATGGCTTTATTTACAGCATAGTATTGATGATATGCAGCGATTTTTTTGATGATTTTACTTTGTGCGTAGCCGTTTTTATCAAGGAATTTGACATTTTCATAAGTGATAAAAAAGCGGATAAAATCAAGTAAAACACTAGGATTAAACAAGCCATTTATAAGATTTGTTAGCTCAAGTTTAGAATCTGCTTGCTTATCTTTAATCTTCCACGATAAAAAGCGGGAAAAATCCGCACTCAAGCTTCCTACCTTAGCACTAAAACCATCGCTAATAATGCATAATTCATTCGCAACAAAAAGCGCGCAAGATTCTGCCTTATAAGTTTGAATTTGATTAAAGGCATTTTCCAAAGTCGCATTTATATCAAGGGGATTTTTCAGCTCAAAAACCACCAAAGGCAAGCCATTGATAAAAAGCAAAACATCAAAGCGATTTGTAGCCTTTTGACGAAAGGAAAATTGACGAGTTGCTAAAAATTCATTTAAAGCCACATTTTCAAAGTCGATAAGCTCTAAATTTATGCTTCGCTCCTCCCCACCAGCAAACACTCTTAAACTCATACCATTGATAAGATAATTATGAAAAGCCTTGTTTTGCTCTAAAAGCTCGTTATTATCACTTGCAAGCTGGGTAAGTTTTTTATACGCTTCTTTGACTAAATTTTCCTTTTGCTCCTCATTTAAAAAATCATATCTTTTATTTTGAGCGAAATTTAAAGCATAAATTGAGCGTAAAAACTCTTCTTGCAAAATCCACTCATCGCTTTTTCTTTGCAAGCTTTTAGCTTCTTTATACTCATAACCAAGATTTGTTAAAAGCTCTATAGCTTCTTTTTCTATGGTGTTTTCATTTATTTGGTTGGTTGGCATTTAGTTATCCTGTGATTGCTTAATGTTTGTTTCAATAAAATCTCGCATATCTTTGATTGATTGTTTAAGCTCTTCTTTTGTAAATCTATCGTTATGCTTATTTTCTGGGTGATGTATTTGGTGTCTTATATATTCTGTTAAAATTATATCTTCTGACTTTGTTTCGCCTTTTTTAGTAACTCTAATATATTCCCTAATATCCCTGTCCTTTTTATACTCATCAAATTTCTTTTCAGCTTCTATATATCCATATAATTCATTATGATATTCTTCATAGGCTTCGCCAAAAGCTAAGAAAATTATTTCATAAAGAGAAGGTATTGGCATACTTTGCTTTTCTATTTTAACAACTTCTTTAAAGCTCCCGTTATCTTTTAAAAGTCTTATATTATCAAAATCAAGCATTTTAACAATAGATGGACTATGTGTAGTAAGAATGACTTGAGTTTTATCTGTTTTAGAGAGTTCTAAAAGAGCATTAATAAGCATATATTGGTAATTAAAATGCTGAGAAGTTTCAGGTTCTTCTATCGCATAAATAATGTTTGGAGCTTTTGCCATATTTCTTTTTCTTTCAGCTTCAGCTCTAAAGAAATTTAATAAAATTAGCCTTTTAACTCCACTTCCTCGTTTATTAATAGGAATATCCTCATCGCCTGTTATGGAAACATTTTTAAAAACATCTACCCATTTTAAACTACTAGTTTCTGGTATATTCGGGTTTAAACTATCGGCAATTTCTGGGTTCATCTCTTTTAGCTTATCAATGGTGTTTTTAGTAACTTCTTGCAGCGATTCTCTAACTTTCTCTGCAACCTTATCTAATGTTTTTTGTATCTCTTCATCTTTAAAAATTTCACTTACGGCAAGTTTCATTGGATTTTGTATTTCATTGTCCCCATCACTATTTTTTCTATCTGATTGAAATAGTGAATATGAAGGCATATATTTTTTTAATTGTTCCCAAATATTTTTAGCCTCTTCTTTACTTGCGTCAATTTCAACTTCTTCACACTGCAAATCATCTTTAAAATGTTCCCATACGGCTTTTCTTATGGTTGCACTTTTCGTTTTGTCTTCACATTTAATTTCTTCGTCTTCTAAAATTTTTTTCAAGCTTGTAATTTTTGTTATTAATAAATTATTGCATCTTTCATTAGTCGGGTGATAGGCTTTGATAAAAACACTTTCAGTTGCTTTTGATCCAAATTTGTATTCTTTTATAATTTCAAGTTTTCCATCATTATTTAACAAATACTCATCACTTAATGTGGTAGGATTGGTAGAATCAATTATAATCTCACTAGGCAAATCATCAAAAACTATAGTTATTCTAATATTTGCATTTTCATTTTCAGCTAAAGCTTGCTTGTTAATATCATCTTTATCAAGCTTTACAACACCAGAATTTTCGTTTAAAAAAATATCTAATGCCTCTAATATAGTAGATTTCCCAAAATCATTTTTTCCAACAAGTGCAGTTAAGTTTCCAAATTCAATTTCTATTTCATCTTTATAGCTTCTAAAATTCTTTATTTTTACCTTTGAAATTCTCATTGTAAATCTCCTTTAAAATTTTTTAAAAAAATTATATCATATTCTAAAAATTAGTTTTGAAAAAAATGATGAAGTTATTCATATTTACTCTAAAATCCTTTTTAAAACTATATCACGCAGAGATTCTAAATTTTGAATTTCTCTTGCATTGTGTGAAATTTTGTCAAAATATATTGAAATTTCTTTCTCAAATTTCTCAATCTTTTCTTTGGGATATTTTAAAAGTTCCAAGTCCATAATATGACTAGGATAAATATGCGGTTGAACGCTACCCTCTTGCTTTCCATATAAAACTTCTTGATTCATTTTTAAAAATAAATAACAAAAATAAATATAAGGTGTAACACTTTCATCTATAAAAGATGAATCAGAAGCCCACACCGGCGTATAATGAATGCTTACATATCCTGCCGTGCCAGAAGCACTAATTGTAATAACAGGAGATTTTGTATTGCTTTGATTGTGGTAGCAAGCAGGTTTAACTCCACCAGCAATAACAGGATAAATTCCAAAAACAGCATCTTTTTTAGTGATGTTTTTTCCTCTTTTTACCTTTATCAAATCCCCTAATTTTCCAACTTCCCAGCTCTCTTTGGCATTTTCTATAAAATGATGGCGGAATAATGTTTGGGCTAGGATTTCTAGGGTTTTATTTTGTTTGTGGAGTAAATCTATTTTATCATCAAAGCTACTTAGAATTTGTGCTATTTTTTCTTGGGTTTTGAGGGGTGGTAGAGGGATTGTTATATCATATATAACTTGAGTTGTAAGACTAGGAACTGCTGTGCCAACATTAAGTAATCTAAAATCAATTGTTTTTAGTTTATAGTATAAAAATTTTGCATAAGCTAATTTTAAATCAATAATTGAATAAAACATTGTATCAACAACCCAAAATGGTTTTTCTGTATAAAAAATATTATTAAGAGTCCCTTTTCTTGGTATCAAAATAGATTTATTATTATAAATAGAAGTATCTACATATCGAATTATTCCACCACTTCCATAAGTTGGAATATTGCCATTATTTAAGCTTTTATGTTCCTTGCCATATTTTAACTTTATTATTTTTTCAAGTCTCACTTCCTCCCAGCTTTCTTTTTGCAATGATTGAAAAAAGTTAGATTCCATTATTTAGCCTTAGCACCTATCATATCAAGGCTTGCAAGTATTTGCTTATTTAGGACTTCCTCTTGTTTCAACTGCTCTCTTAACTCTGCATTGAGCCTTGCAAATTCGCCCTCAAAGTCAAATTCTTCATCATTATCCGCAAGTCCTACGAAGCGTCCGGGTGTGAGTATATACTCAAGCGCGCGGATTTCTTCAAGTGAGGCGGATTTGCAAAAGCCTTTTGTGTCCTCATAATCGTTTAAATCCGCATTTTCTTGGGCTTTTTGCCATTTGTGATAGGTGCTTGAGATTAGGTTTATATACTCGTTTGTTAGGATTTTATTTTTGCGGTTGATGAGCGTGCCTAGATTCCTTGCGTCTATGAAAAGCGTGTTTGTGTGCGTTTTGCCCCTTCTTAAAAACCACAGGCAGGCTGGAATTTGTGTGTTTAAAAAGAGTTTTGCGGGTAGATTGACTATGCATTCTACTAAATTTGCTTCGATGATTTGCTTGCGGATTTCGCCCTCGCTGTTTGTGTTGCTCGTAAGGCTTCCTTTTGCGAGCACAAAGCCAGCCCTGCCATTTGGTGCGAGATGGTGGATAAAGTGCTGAATCCACGCATAATTTGCATTTGAGCTAGGCGGCGTGCCAAAGTTAAACCTTGCGTCATTTGCAAGGCTTTCATTAAAATAATCTGAATCATTAAAAGGCGGATTTGCGATGATAAAATCCACCTTAAGCCCCTTGTGCGCGTTGTTTAAAAAGCTTCCCTCGCTGTTCCATTTCACTTGCGAGGAGTCAATTTTTCGCATAGCTAGGTTCATCTTTGCTAGTCGCCAAGTGGTTTGGTTGCTTTCTTGCCCAAAGATAGATATGTCATTTATCTTTCCTTGATGTTCTTTGATAAACTCCTCACTTTGCACAAACATACCCCCCACTGCCACAGCACGGGTCAAACACTCTGCCTTTGTAAGGCTCAAGCATGCTTACAAGCAGTTCCACAACGCTTTTTGGAGTGTAAAACTGCCCGCCTTTTTTGCCTTCAGCCAAAGCAAATTCGCCCAAAAAATACTCAAAAACATGCCCTAAAATATCGCTTGTATTTGCTTCTTTTAAGCTTATAGAATCAATTAAATTCATCAAATCCCCAAGTGTAGCACTATCAAGATTTTCTTTTGCATAGACTTTTGGTAAAACGCCTTTTAAGCTTTCATTTTGCTTTTCGATAAGCTCTAAGGCATAGTCTAAGTCCTTGCCAATGCTAGGCGTTTTTGCCTTTTTGATTAAGTCTTGCCAGCGCGCATTTTGCGGGATAAAAAAGATATTTTTTGCGATATAAAAATCCTCTTCCTCAGCGTCCTCGCCATCATTTACTAACTCATCATAAAGCTTTTGAAAACTATCGCTGATAAATTTCAAAAACACTAAGCCTAGCACTATGTGTTTATATTCAGCTGCGTCTATGTTTTTGCGAAGCTTATCAGCTGCGGTAAAAAGTGCGGTTTCTAACGACTTTTGAGGCTTTGCTTTTGTTTGTTTTGCCATCAATGTGCCTTTTGAGTGAAATTTTTATACAATTATACACTTTTTATCAAAATTTAAAAGCATTTTTTTGTAAGTGTATAAAACTTTTATTTAACAAAAAAAGCTAAAATTACGCCTATGTTTTTTATAGTTTCTTGTATTTTTATGTTGATTTTTGGCTTGGCTAATGTTTTTATTTATAAACGTTTGTTTATGAAAATTCCTTTTTTACAAGCTCATAGGTTTTGGGTTTTAGGCTTTGTGCTTGTGATTTTTGTGATGGAATTTGCTTTTTTGATGTTTAGGGCAGATGATCGCTTTAATAGCACTATATATAATGTTTTAGCTCATTCTTTTGCTTTTACTTATTTTTTCTTTTTTGTTACGCTTTTTGCTGAAATTTTAGCCTTTTTTATACGCTTTTGGGTAAAAAAAACGAGCAAACTTCCCTTAAATCCACAAAGACGTTCTTTTATCAAGCTTATTTTTAATTTTTCCTTGCTTATCTTTGGTATAGGGCTTGTGCTTAGGGGCTGGGGCAATGCTATGAATGTGCCAGCTGTAAAGCAAATGAACTTGAGCTTAAAAGGCTTAAAAAATGACTTAAGACTTGTGATGATTAGCGATGTGCATTTGGGTAAGAACCTGCACGATGTCTTTTTGGGCGAGCTTGTAGCAAAGATCAATGGCTTAAAGCCTGATATTGTAGTCATAGTTGGCGATTTAATCGATACAAAGCCTAAGGAGCTAGAGCATTATATACACAAGCTTAATGACTTACAAAGCAAGCTAGGCACTTTTTATGTGCTTGGCAATCATGAGTATTACAGAGGGCTTGATGAAGTTTTAAGGGTGCTAAAAACAAAGACAAATTTAAAGATTTTGATTAATGAAAGCGTGGATTTAGGTGAGTTTAATATAGCTGGGCTTGCTGATCTTGCTGGACTTCGCTTTGCAAATGATGAAAAAGGCGTTGGCTTAAGTGGCTTAGGGCTAAACTCAGCTACAAATTTTACTCCTGATATAAAAGCTACAACGAGTAATTTAAGCTTAAACAAGCCAAGCATTTTACTTTCTCATCAGCCAAAAAGTGTCAATGTGCTTGATGTGAGTGCTTTTGATCTTGTTTTAAGCGGACATACTCACGCTGGGCAGGTTTTTCCTTTTGGAGCTTTGGTGCTTGCTCAACAAGGCTTTTTGTATGGGCTTTATGAATTAAGTCAAAAGACTAAGCTTTATGTAAGTAGTGGGGCTGGATTTTGGGGACCTGCGATTCGCTTTTTAGCTCCAAGTGAGATTGTTTTAATGCAAATAAAGGCTGAGGCTTAGAGGAGGGGATTTTGGATAAGCTTATATCGCGAGTTTTTGGGGCAATTGCTGGTTTTGAGTTTTTTAGCTTTTTGCAAAATTTCATTAATCAAGCTTATGTGAATTATTTTAAGATAGACTTAAGCGAATTTCAAGACGCCAAAGAATATAAAAGCCTCACCGCCCTTTTTACAAGAGCTTTGCAAAAGCCAAGAGTTTTAGAACAAGGCTTTATCTCTCCTTGTGATGGTAAGGTTTTAGAATGTGGCAAAAGTTTTGTGGGTGAGGGGACAAATCTAGCCTTTAGCGTGAAAGGTTTTACTTATGATATCGATGAGCTTTTGCAAAACGCTTATGAAAAAAAGGAACTTGAAAAAGGCGTAAGTTACGCAAATATCTACCTTTCGCCTCGTGATTATCACCGCTATCACGCCCCTTGTGATCTACAAATTCTAAGCGCAACTTACACCAGTGGCAAACTCTTAAGCGTAAGTGAAGCAAATGTTAAAAAATACGCGAATTTATATGCAAAAAATGAAAGAGTGGTATTAAAATGCCTTACAGCTGAAAAAAACTTGTTTTGGCTTGTTTTTGTTGGGGCTTTAAATGTAGGTAAAATGTGCTTTGAATTTGACAAAAGCATACAAACAAATGCCCCACACGCTCATAATTTTACGCACACTTATGAGAATTTAAAGCTTAAAAAAGGCGAGGAGCTAGGGCATTTTGAGCTTGGCTCAACTATACTTATCTTAGCTTCAAAGCTTGAATTCCAGCAAAACTTAAGCCAAAAAAGTGTGAAATTCGGGCAAAATATAGCTAAGGCTTAATAAAAGAAAATCAAAAGCTAAATACTTAGTTTAAGCTGATAAAAAGTGTGTTTTGTGTGGTAAATGAAGCTAAAGCTTACCGCAATACAAATAACAAGAATTATTCAAAAGTGTAAAATAATCTCGCCTTAAAAGCTTTTTTGAGACTTTCAAGGCGAAAAAGTTTAGTGTGAGCAAGAACAGCCACAACCGCTATTTTCGTTAAAGAATTTTTCAAGATCTTCTATATTTGGGAGTTCTGTAACCTCAGGAACGATTTGTTTATACACAATCTTGCCGTCTTTAATCACGAAAATCGCACGAGCAAGCAAGCCTTCTAAAGCTCCATCGCTAAGCAAAACGCCGTATTTTTCACCAAATTCTTTAGATACAAAATCACTTGCGACGATTATATTATCTATGCCTTCTGTGCTACAAAATCTTCCCATAGCAAAAGGTAAATCTTGGCTCACTACGATCACTTCGGCATTTGGGTTTTGAGCAACTCTTTTATTAAATTCTCTTGCCTCAGTTGCACACACTGGTGTATCAAGGCTTGGCACGCTTAAAACAACTTGGATTTTAGCAGATTTTCCCACTTCAACCACGCCTAAGTCCTTGCTTTTAAGCTTAACAACAGGTGCATTATCACCAACGCTTACTCCGCTACCTTTAAGGTGCATTGGATTTCCTTTAAAAGTTACTGAATTCATTGTTTCTCCTTTTGGATTTTATATTTGCTTATTTTTAAGCTAGCCTTATTATAGCATTAAAGTCTTAATTTAAGATATTAATCACTTAAAATAAGTCTTTTTTAATATATGAGTGTAAAAATGTATCTTAAAATATATAAAAATTTGTTATAATCTGCTTTTTTAAAGGATAGCCTTGAATGTAAAAATTTGCTTAAAGCTGTGCTTGCCAGTAATCTTTAGTTATATACCGCTTGGAATGAGTTTTGGGATACTTGCTTCTAGCAATGATTTTTCCTTACTTGAAGTGATTTGTATCTCTTTTTTTGTGTATTCTGGTTCAGCTGAGTTCTTACTCATCGCTTTTATTACGGCTAAGCAGGGTTTGCTTGGTATTTTTGTTACGCTTTTTTTGCTTGGGTTTCGGCATTTTTTTTATACCTTAAGTTTGCTTGAGCGACTCAAAGGCTTAAATTTCTTAAGACATTATGTGATCTTTGCTCTTTCTGATGAAAGTTTTGCCCTTTTAAGCACTAATGAAAAGGGCTTTGAAAGCGTGCAAGATAAAAACAAAAAAAGTTTGTATTATGCTTTACTTTGCTTTATCAATCAAGTCTCTTGGGTGCTTGGCGGAATTTTAGGCGTGTTCGTGCAAAAGATGATGAAATTTGATTATAAAGGCATTGAGTTTTGCTTAATCGCTCTTTTTATCGTGCTAAGTTATGATGCGTTTAAGCTTAATCCAAACAAAAAAGTTCTTATTTTAGCCGCTGTGATAGGAATTTGTGGCTTTTTGTTTATCGCAAAAGCTTATATGCTCTTTATCTGCCTTACTCTTGCTTTGATTTTGCTTGTTTTAGGAAAAAGATATGTTTGATAGTTTTTATTTAGAGGCTGTTTTTTGTGGGTTTTTAGCGACTTATCTTGGGCGAGTTTTGCCCTTTTTACTCTTTAAACGCAAGCAAAACTCAAGCACTTTGAGTTTTATCCAAAAAAATATGCCACTTGTGATTATGGTTATTTTAGTGTTTTATTGTCTTTTTTCTTTTAAGCTTGATTTTGTGCTATTTTTTTCTTGTATTTTAGTTTTAGGGCTTGAAATTTATTTTAAAAATGCCCTTTTAAGTATGATTTTAGGGACTATTTTTTATATGATTGCTTCAAGGCTTGTGTGATGGATTATACCCTTTTTGTGCTTTCTTTTGCTTCGGTTTCTTTTCTGCCCGGACTTTGTATGAGTTTGGCTCTTTCTTTGGGACTTAGCATTGGTTTTAAAAAGACTTTGTGGATGATGGCTGGAGAGCTTTTTGGGGTTTTGCTTGTAGTGGTGCTTTGTGGGCTTGGGGCGAGTTTTATTTTGCAATTTAAGCTTGCTTTTGCGGTGTTTAAACTTTTTGGAAGCTTGTTTTTGCTTTACACAGCTTACACGCTTTTTCATCAAAAACTCGAGCTTAAAAAAGGTGAGTTTAAATTTAAAGATAAAAGCACGCTTGTGTTTCAAGGCTTTTTAGCAACTATTTCTAACCCAAAAGCGTGGATTTTTATGCTTGCTCTTTTACCGCCTTTTTTGCAAAAATCAAATTTACTTGTGTTAAGCTCTATCATCATTTTTATAGAGTTTCTAGCACTTTGCACCTATGCCTTAGGTGGAGTGGCTTTTGGCTTGTTTTTAGGCAAGCATATAAATAAACTCAGTAAATTTTCAGCCCTTTGTGTAGCATTTTTAGGCTGTTTTATGCTCTATGAGCTCTTTTTTGAGCTTTAAATTTCTTAGAAAAGCTTAAATTTATTTTACAGGCAAGCTAAAATAAAAGCATTTTGGCTCTTTTTCAAAGCCTATTTGTCCGCCATGTGCGTTGATGATTTGCTTGCAAAGGCTTAGTCCTAAGCCATTTCCCTTAAGTTTTGTTGTTTTAAAGGCTTCAAATACAGCCTTTTCATCTTTTATGCTTGCTCCATTGTCAAAGACTTTGATGATGAGTTCATTTTCTTTAAGCAGGCTTTTTATGCTTATTTTTCCATTTTGATTTTCGCTTTCTTCTATGGCATCTATGGCGTTGTAGATGAGATTTTGAAGCACAAGGTTGATTAAGGCTTTATCAGCGTTGATTGTTAAGTCTAAAAACTCAAAGCTAAAGTCAATTTCAGCATTAAAATTATAAGAATGACTAATTTGCTCGCATTCATCTTTGAGCTCTAAAAGATTGAAATCCCCTGAGTTTATACGCACGCCCTTAGTAAAAAGTAGGGTAGAATTGACTATCCTTTCTACCCTTGAAGTAGCTTTTTGAATTTCAAGCACTATGTGTTTGTTTTTAAGCTCTGTTCTTGAAAAAAGCGTGCTTGCAAGTAAAGAGATCGAGCCTATAGGATTTCTAATCTCATGAGCTAGATGCGCTGCCACGCTTCCCATACTTGCTAGCCTTTCATTTCGCTTTTCATCGCTTATATCAGTAGCTTGAATAATGAGCCTTCCTTCATGGCTGATATTTTTGATGATAAAAAAACGTCCCTCATACTCAAGCTCATAATGAGCCTTTGAGGTATCAATATGAGCTAGCAAAGCCTCATTTTTTAAAGCTTGCTCATTTTGCAAGATGATGGTTTTGCCCTCAAGCACCCAAAGCGCAGTTGGCAACACCTCGATAATCTCACTCATCATCTTTCTTAAGCTCTCATAGCTAGCTTGCAAGGCTTTGTATTCATTTTCTATAACATAGGTTTGTTCGATTAAGGACTTAAGCCCTTCTTGTAAATTTTCTTTTTCAGCAGAATCAAGGCTTTTTAAGATATTTTCATTCATCATTGTTCCTTTAAAAGTTCTTTAAAATCATTCAAATCAAATAAAAGCAAATCGCTTTCTTTGAGCTTTAACAGCTCGCTTGAAAAGCCAGATTTTGAAAAAAGCACATAAAAATTTGGCTTTATATCAAGGTTTGAAGCTTTGATTTTAAGTAGATTAAGCACATTTTTACACACTTTTTTATTTTTGTATTTCACCTCGCCCACAAAGCACAAATTTACATCCTCATAATACAAATCAAGCTCCAAATCCCTATGCCAAAAGCTTGAAATTTCAGCTAAATCAAGCTTTTTTTGTAAAAATTCTTTACTTAAAAGCTCAAAACACAGGCTTTGATAATGTTCAAAATCCTTTTTTATAAGTTCTAGCACAAGATCAAATTCGGCATTTAAGATAAGTTCCTCATTGGGCTTTAAAAAATAATAAAAAAATCTCATAAAATGACTACAAAATAAAATCTTATCTTGGATAACATACCCTCTTAAGTGTTTTTTAAGTTTTTGTCCTTTTGGGCTAAAAAAACGCTCCTCCTTACTTTTTTCAAAGCTTACAAAGCCAAGTTCTAAAAGCTCTTTAAGTGCAGCTGTAGCTTTAAAATGCCCGAGTTTTTTGTTGATAGAGTATTTTTTACGGCTATTTTTAGCAAGTATTTTTAGGGCAAGCTCGCTTTTTGCGCTCAATTTAAAATTTGAAGCGATAGAAGTATAATTTTGCAGATAATTAAAGTTGATATTTTCATACAAATCACCCTTGTTTTCAAAGCTATCAAAGCCCTCAAACACGCTATATAAGTCAAAAAGTTCTTTCATATTTAAGTCCTTAAAAGACTTTGAAAATTGGCTAAATTCTATATTGCTACCCTTAAAATGATAAAATTATTGTATAATTTTAGCAAATTTTTGCTGAGGTTTGCTTTGGAAATACAGAATTTAAGAAAAGATATTATTTTAAAAAAAGGCGTGCATTATTTTGATTTTGCAGCTTCAGCTTTGGCCTTAAAAAGTGTGGAAGCTCATCTTAAAAATACGCTTTTAACCTACGCAAACACGCATTCTGATAGTGCTTTGCACTCTTTTAAAACTCAAAATTTATATCAAAATGCAAGAAAAGAGATTAAAGCCTGTCTTGGTTTGAATGATGATTTTGCTTTAATTGCTTGCGGATATGGCTCAAGCGCTGCTATAAAGAAATTTCAAGAGCTTTTAGGTGTTTATGCTCCACCTCTTGTAAAAGAAAAATATCTTTTAAATTTAGATAAAAAAACCCTGCCCCTTGTCATCATAGGACCTTATGAGCATCATTCAAATGAGCTAAGTTTTAGAGAAGGCTTGTGTGAATGCGTGCGTGTACCTTTGAATGAAAAGGGCGAGTTTGATCTTGACTTTTTTAGTTCTGTTTTAGAAAAAAACAAAGAAAGAAAGATCATCATTAGCATTTCTTTGGCTTCTAATGTAACAGGAATTTTAAGTGATTATAAGGCTATAAGCAAGCTTGGACGCAAATATAAAGCTATTATTGCTTATGATGCTTCAGCTTTTGCGCCTTATCATCATATAGCTGCTAGCTTTTATGATGCTTTATTTATCAGCTCGCATAAATTTTTAGGTGGAGTTGGAGGATGTGGGCTTTTGGTGATTAAAAAAAGCCTATGTGCCCCTAAGCCTAGCTTTGCAGCTGGTGGAACTGTGGGTTATGTCTCAAGGAGTTCAGCTTCTTATCTTTGTGATATTGAAAGCTTAGAAGAGGGTGGCACACCGCCTATTTTGGGGCTTATTAAAGCAAGTCTTGCTTTTAGAGTAAAAGCAAATATAGGACTTGAAAAGATCGTTTCAAAAGAACAAAAACTTGTAAAAATGTTTTTTAAGGAACTTGAAAGTATCAAAGAAGCCATCATTTACGCAAAAGAGCTTAAAAATCGCTTAGCAATCTTTTCTTTTAATATCAAAGGCATTTCTCCTTTTGATCTAGCTTATCATCTAAGTAAAAAATACAAGATAGAAACAAGGGCAGGGTGTGCTTGTGCTGGACCTTATGGGCATGATTTGCTTGGCTTAGAAGATAATGTGAAATTAAGCACTAAACCGGGCTGGCTTAGGGTAAGCCTTCATTATACGCATGAAGAAGAGGATTTGCGTTATTTCTTTAAGGCTTTAAAGGCGAGTATAAAGGAATTGAGCTAGTTTTTTAAAATGAGAGCTTTTTATCAAAGTAAAACGAGCTCATTTTCTCTGCACTTAATCATCAAATTCTTGACTTAAGATAGTTCCATTTGCGTCTATTTTAAGCTCAAGTCTATTAGAAAGCTTGATTTTGTAGTAATTTATCTTTCTTTCAGCCTCGAGTAAAAATGTATTTGGAAATTGATTTTGTATGATTGCGGCGATATTTGCTGGCAATATAGAAAAATTAATCGGTGTGAATTTGCTACTAATTTCTTTCCAATTTCCCATTATATCAAACTCAAGTTCAGTGCCATCAGTAAGATACACTTCAAAAGAATTGCCATCTCTTTGTGCCATACCAACTTGTGCTTTAAAATTCGTGCTTAAAAATTGTTTAGTGTTTTCAGGCAAAGAGTCTGGAGATATGATAAGATCAGCCTTTGCAAGCAAACAAAGAAAGAAAAAAGCCAAAACAAACTTTTTAAACACTATAATATCCTTAATTTTTCTGTATTTTAGCTCAATTTTAGTGAAGCCAGCGTGAATTTTGGATTATCTTAACATAGAAATGTTATAATTTGCTAAAAAGGCTTAAAATTGTTTTGTGTTTTGCTTATCGCTTTAAATATCATTATTTATTTTCTTTTGCCAGATAATGAGCTAAAAGTTATTTTTGGCTTAAATTTAGCCTTTAAAGATGGTTTTTATTGGCAGCTTTTAAGCTCTATGTTTTTGCATGCTAATCTTACGCATTTAGCGCTAAATATGATCACACTTTATCAATTTGGCTTTGTTTTAGAACGTTATCTTGGAAGCCTTAGGTTTGCTCTTTTATACATACTTGGAGGGCTTGCTTGCTCGTTTTTGAGCTTTTTGTATATTGATATATTTGAAACGCATTTTGTGAATATTGTTGGTGCGAGTGGGGCGATTTGCGTTTTGATAGGGTATTATGCGTGTATTGATAAATCAAGTGCAAAAGGACTTGTAGTGGCTATTTTACTCATTAGTTTTGCACCTTTACTTGTGGGTGTAAATATCGCTTGGTATGCGCATATATTTGGCTTTTTGTGCGGATTTATCATCGCTAAAATGCGAATTTTAAAGAAATAGCTAAGGAAGTGATTATATGAAAAGGATTTATTTTTTACGTCATGCCAAAGCTGAGGAGAGTGCAAAAGAGGGCGATTTTTACAGAAGGCTAAGCAAGAAGGGCAAGAAAGATATACAGCTCATGCTTGAAAGACTTAAGAGCTTTGAATTCAACTTAAATTGCATTATCTCAAGCCCAGCTACAAGGACAAGCCAGACAGCTAGGGAATTTGCGCAGACTTTGGGCTGTGAGCTTGTTTTTGAGGAGCGTTTATACGAGGCTGAAGCTAAAGATATAATTAATCTCATCAAAACAATCGATGAAAACTACCAAGAAATAATGCTCGTAGGACACAACCCAGCCCTGAAAGAAAGCATTGAGCTTTTAAGCGAAATTCATTTGCCTTCCTTTGCGACTTGCTCTGTGTTGTGTTTAGAATTGCCAAGTTTTAAGGAGCTAAAACTACACCAAGCAAGGCTTGTATTCTTTGAAAACTCAAAGAATTTAAAAGAAAGGCATTTGTAAATTTGTGTTTTTGCAAAAATGAACTTAATAGACGAAATATGATAGGGGAGGGGAGTGATTAAATTTTGTTTTTAAAAGTTGGTTTTTATGTCTTAAAAATTAACAAAAGGCTAGAAAAATAACTAGCCTTTGTATTTTAGTGAATAATGTTTAATTAAAACGAAAAAGTATAGCGAAGTCCTACTTGATAAGGTTGTTTTACCTTAGAGGTTACGCCATTAGCTGTAGCTTCTTGATTTAAAAGTCCAAAACGAGTAAAAAGCTCAAAGCCATGTACATAATTATAAGTAGTTCTTAAACCAAGATTTAAAGCAACATCAAAGCCATCTGGTTCATCATTTCCTGTTCTTTTATTTTTTACTTCGTGGCTAACATAACCCAAGCCCACACCGCCAAAAACGCCATATTCAAGATCGCCTTCTTGAGCGAAATTGTAAAGCGCATCAGCATTAACATAAAGGTTCATTGTTTCAATTTGTGGATTGTTACCACCTTTGGTGTATTTAGTTCCCAAATCAAAGGTTCCATAGTATCTTACACCAAAATTCGCATCAAAAAATTCTTTATAACCAGCGATGATACCATATCTAAAGCCAGTATATGAGCCACCTGATCTCAAACTAGTTGAATTTGGTTTAGCTGCACCATAAGCAACATTTGCACCAACAAATGCACCAGAGTCTTCTGCAACAGCAGCACTTGCAAGCAAAGCCGAAGCTACTGCAACGCTTGTGAAAATCTTTTTCATTGTGTTTCCTTCAAAGTGTATTTCATTAAATTTTAAGATTTAACGATTTTGAAAGTGTAATTCTAGCCAAAAAATATAAATACGCACTTAATAAAATTAAAAATCTTTATAAAATCATTTCACAACACACAACATCAAAAATACAAACACCAAAATAACGCAAAAACATTAAAAGAATGGATATGATTTTAAAGCTGATAAAATAGTAAAATAATATTATTTAAATACAAAAAATATTATATAAGTATTTATAAATAAATTTATAAATTATTAATTTAAAATAAACTTAATTAATATGTATAATTATATGATATAATGTAAAATCAGCTTTGTATTTTAATTTTGTATTGAAAACTATAATTTTCAAACTTTTTTATATTTTTGCATACCATACTCTATTTTTACTTTTAAATTACTATTATATAGGATATTAAACCATTTTACCTTTTGAAGTTTATTTTTTTATCCATAGAATTTTAAGCATAGGTTTGTGTTTATATATACCTACTTTTTTAGCATAGCAAAAAATAAAATTGTAAGTATGAATATAACTCAATAAGAATTTATAATTTATATTTATCATTTAATATAAATAATGATAAAAAAAGAGTTTTAAAATATTATTTTTATTTTTTAATTTTGTTTAAAGCTCTTTTTCATTAAAAATATCTTACAATACCCTTTTATTTTAAGGAAAACCAAACGATGAAATACCCACTTGACTGCGAAGAGGATTTTGAGCATTCCCTGCTCTTTTGGCTTGCAAGATATGTTAAATTTAAGCTGAGTTCGCTTTCAAATAAAGAACTTAAAAACGCTCAAGCCTTGGCTATGGTAAATTTTGAACTTACAAAAAACGTGCATCATATAGAAGAGCTTGACGCCTTGGTAAAAAAAGCTAGAAATGCCGGATTAACAGGCGTAAATACTTATTTTAACCCTCTTAAAAAGCTTTATGAACAGCTTTGTTTTTATAAGCTTTACTCGATGAAGCAGATTGATGAGGAGCTCGTGATTGAAGTGCTTGCAAGCATTACAGGAGCTTTATCTGATGCGAGCAAGAAAAACTACCGCATTGCGATGATGAATTTTTTTGATTTTTTAGATAAGCAAAATGAAGAAGAAGGCAAGGCTCATATTTATGATATAAGCCTTAAAAACTGGGCTGGCATAAGCAGCTTTAAGGGCAAATTACCCGAATATATGAGCGAAGATGAGATTAAAAAATTTCTTGATGCGGTTGAAAATGCAGACTTTAAAGCCAACACCACGCGAAACAAGCTCATCATTAAAATCATCATCTTTACAGGCATAAGAGTAAGTGAGGCTATCAATCTCAAACGCAAGGATATCAGCGAGGAAAATGACTTATATATCATTCGAATTCGAGCTAAGGGCAACAAATACCGCGTTGTGATGATTAAAAAAGAATTAATTGAAAAGCTTTTGCAAGACTTAGAGATCAATTATCTTAGCCAAGACGCCCTACTTTTTAGCAACAAAAAAGGCACAGCTTTAACTCAAGCTTATGTCAGCCGTATAGTCGAGCAAATCCTTTTTAAAGCTGGCATTCGCAAGCAAAAAAACGGCGCTCACATGCTACGTCATACCTTTGCTACCTTGCTTTATAAAAAACAAAAAGACTTAGTTTTAGTCCAAGAAGCCTTAGGGCATGCTAGTCTTGATACTTCAAGAATTTACACACATTTTGATAGTGACAAGCTCAAGCTTGCTGCTGAAGTGGCTAAAGAAGTTAGCGAAAAAGAAATAAGTCAAGATGAGTAAGGCTAACTTAAAGCAAAATTTTGCTGTGTTTGGGGATCATATCTATCAAGATTTTGCCTTTTCTTTTTCTGCGAGAAATTATCAAGAAACCAAGACTTTTTTTGAAAAAATAAAACAATATAAGCAAGAGTATTTCATCATAATTTGTGTAAAATATGAGTTTTATACTTATCTTTTTGATACAAATTTTACAAGCAAAAAGCCTTATATATACGCACTTTGCTTTAAAAAACGATCGATTTTTAAGCTAAATTTAAATCCATTTATGCGCTACTACCCTACCCTTACTCAAAAGCTTGATAAAAAAGCTTACTGTAAGGCTTTTAAAAAGGTTTTAAAAAGTATCAAAAAAGGACAAAGCTATCAAATCAATCTCACCCAAAAGCTCAAGCTTCGCACGAAAATTCCAAGCTTTGAGCTTTTTAAGCTTCTTACAAAAGAACAAAATGCCGAATACAAAGCCTTTTTACAAAGTGAATTTGGCGAAATTTTATGCTTTTCTCCAGAGCTTTTTTTCAAGATAAAAGATCAAAAAATTCTTACTGAGCCTATGAAAGGCACGATAAAAAGGGGTGAAAATGAGATTTTAGATAAACAAAATAAGCACTTTTTACAAAATGATCATAAAAATTTAAGTGAAAATGTGATGATTGTGGATTTATTACGCAATGACTTATCAAAAATCGCTGATGAAGTAAAAGTTGATAAGCTTTTTGCGATCAAAACTTACAAAAGCTTGCACCAAATGATCTCGCAGATCAGTGCGACTTTAAAGGCTGAAACAACTTTGTTTGAGGTGTTTGAAGCGCTTTTTCCATGCGGATCTATAACAGGAGCTCCAAAGCTTGAGACGATGAAGCTGATAAACAAACTTGAGCGAAGAAAACGAGGCGTGTATTGTGGGGCTATAGGCTTGGTGCATAAAGATGAGAGTGTGTTTAATGTCGCTATTCGCACACTTGAGCGAAAGAGTTTAAAGTCTGATTTTAGCTTTGGTGTGGGAAGTGGCGTGGTGTTTGATTCAAAAGCTGGGGATGAATTTAAGGAATTAAAGCTAAAGAGTTCCTTCTTAAAGCCTTTGAAGCAGGATTTTTGTCTTTTTGAAACTATGCTTTTTAAATATGGAAAAATTTTGTTTTTTAAAGAGCATTTAAAACGTTTATTTCACTCTGCCCTAGCCTTAAATTTCAAACACAAAAAGCTTTTAGGAGAATTTAAAGGCATTTTAGAAAAGCAGCGGGCTTATCAGGATTTTACTAAGCTAAGTTTTGAAAGCTTTAATGAGCTTTTATTTTCTAAGGAAAATGATTTTTTTGATGAAAGTTTTGTGAAAAGTGAGTTAAAAGAGGCTGGTTTGAGACTCAAGCTTTTTAAGAATGGCGATTTTGAATTTGAGTTTTTTAAGATTAAGCCTTCACAAAGCAAGCTTTTATACTTGTCAAAAGACACGTTTATAAAAGATGATCTAAGCTTTCATAAAAGCTCTTTAAGGGATCGTTTTTCAAATTCAGCGAGTAAATGTGAGGCGAATTTATGCTATGATGAGGCGTTTTGTGATGAGAAAGAAAGACTTTTGGAAGGCTCAAGGACAAATTTAGTGCTTAGTTTAAATGGCAAACTTTATACACCAAGCTTAAAATTTGGTTTGCTTGATGGCATATATAGACAAGTCTTGCTTCAAACTCAGCATATCAAAGAAAAAACACTTTTTAAACCCGAGCTTTTTAAGGCTGATGAGCTTTGGGCTATTAATTCACTTAGAGGAGCTGTAAAGCTGAATTTAAAGGTTTTTGATGAGTAAAGTTTTATTTATCGATAATTATGATTCATTTTCTTATAATATCATCTATTTGCTTGAAAAATTTGGCTTTGAAGCGCTTGTTATCAAAGATGATGAGTATAAAAGCCCCAAAGAGCTTGAGGGTTTAAATTTCTCTCATATCATCATTTCTCCGGGTCCAAATGCGCCAAAACATACAAATTTAAGCACAAAAGTTATCAAGCATTTTCAAAAAAACAAAAAAATACTTGGCATTTGTCTAGGACATCAATGCCTTGCTTATGTGAGTGGGGGCAAGATCGCCAAACTAAAAGAACCAAAACACGGCAAAACAACGCAGATAAAATTCAAAGAAAATGCCCTATTTCGAGGTTTAAAGCAGAATTTTAAGGTATGCTTATATCATTCTTTATATGTGAAAAAACTTCCTAAAGATTATGAGGCTTTAGCTTATGATACAAACAATGTTCTTATGGCTTTAAAGCACAAAAAGTATGATATTTATGGAGTACAGTTTCACCCAGAAGCGATTTTATCTCAAGGCGCGGAGGTGATTTTGCTGAATTTCTTGCGTTTAAAATAAATTTACAAATCTTACCGCAAAAATCTCATTTTTTTAATCTCAAATTTAAGCTTTTGGTATTATAATACAGCCTGATTTTAAAGAAATAAAAAAGGAAAATCAATGTTTTTCAAGAAAAAAATACCGCCAAAAACAAGTATGAAAAAAGAGCAAATAAGCGATTATATGCTTGATGATAGGCTGTATGATTTTACACAAAATATAAGGCAAATTGCTAAAGATAAGGACAAGGCCGCCCTACTCGCAAGGCAATTTACAAGACTCATTAAAGCCGATAAAGGTTTATAAATTTAAACTCTACTTCTTTTTGATCTTTCATTTTTAGCCTAAAATCTTTTATATTTTTCAAAATTTTTTAATCACGCTTTGTGATGTCTTTTAATCTTTATAAATTCAAATCCACTGCATTTTTATCAAAATTTTTATTTTGTAGTTTTTAAGCTTATATTAAGGGGGGGGGGGGGCTAGAATACACCTTTTTAATTTGTATTTTAAAAAGGTTTTTGATATGTTTTTGCCCCTGCAACATAAATTTAAGTTTATCTTGATCGTAGTTTTATTTAATATCCCCCTAGCTTTTTATCCTCTTTTTTTATACGCTTTAAATTTAACTTTTAATGGCTCTAGTGTGTATTTTTTATGTGCTGGGGTGGCTCATTTTTATCTTTATTTTTTCCTTATCAATTTGGTGCTTGCATATCCCTTGTTTTTGGTGCTTAAAAACAAGATGGTTTTAGCGTTTTTTATCACTTGTT
This sequence comes from Campylobacter sp. MIT 12-8780, assembly GCF_006864535.1. Classification (NCBI taxonomy): domain Bacteria; kingdom Pseudomonadati; phylum Campylobacterota; class Epsilonproteobacteria; order Campylobacterales; family Campylobacteraceae; genus Campylobacter; species Campylobacter sp. MIT 12-8780. Next base: position 36,752 of record NZ_QHLL01000003.1, on the reverse strand, counting down.
TAATCAATATCTTTGCTCATATCATACTTTTAACAGACGCGCATATATTTTATCTTTACCGCTTTCACTTAAGCTTTGCTATGCTTGATTTGTTTTTTAATGCAGGCGGTGAAGTGATTTCTTTAAGCACGCAAACTGTACTTGCTATCATTATAAAGGTGCTTGTGATTATATTTTATGTTGTTTTTGCCAGCCTTTTTGCCCTTTATCTTGCACAAAATAAAAGCCATAAAAGATTTTTTGTGCTTGTTTTGCCTTTGATGATAGTGCTGTATTTAAGCGTGAATTTTATACATGCTTTAAGTATGGCTAAACAAGACTTAGCAATCATCAATCTTGCCAATCGCCTGCCACTTTACAAGCCTTTAACTATGAATTCTTTTTTAAGAAAATTTGGCATTGTCGCTCAAGAGGGACAAAATGAGAAGTTTAAAGTTTTAGAAAGCGGGTATTTTGACTATCCTAAAAAGCCACTTGAGTATGAAGATGCAAGCTTAAAATACAATGTCTTGCTTTTGCTTAGTGATTCTTTAAGGGCAGATATGCTTAATGCCACAAATATGCCTTTTACTACAGAATTTGCCAAAAATGCAAGCGTTTATACTAACCACTATTCAAGTTCAAATTCTACTCGCGGAGGTATATTTGGCTTGTTTTATGGCTTGCCGCCTTCATATTGGCAGGTGGCTTTAACAAGCGGAAAAAGTGCTGCTCTTATCCAAGCGGTCAAAGATCAAAACTATAGTCTAGGCGTCTTTACAACAGCAAATTTATACAAGCCTGAATTTCATCAAACTATCTTTGCAGCCGTTGAAAATCTTCGAATGGGCTCAAAAGGGGAAACTTTTCTTGAAAGAGAGGAAAATACGATAGAAGATTTTCACAAATTCATTCAAAATCATGATAAAAACAAAAGATTTTTTAGCTTTGTATTTTTAGACAATATACACGCTTATACTTTTCCAGATGAATTTGCTCGGTTTAAACCTTATTCAAGTATCAATCATCTTTCTTTAAATGCTCAAAGCGATGCGAGCGAGTATTTTAACCTTTATCAAAACGCTGTGCTTTATACGGATGCAAATTTTAAAAGAATTATTGAAATTTTAAAAGAAAATCAGCTCTATGAAAATACAATCATCATTATAAGCGCAGATCATGGCGAGGAATTTAACGAAGATAAAGACAATCACTGGGGGCATAATAGTGATTTTAAGGATTATCAAGTTAAAATTCCACTCATTGTAAAATGGGGCGAGCAAAACAAAAGCGCCACGATACATACAAAAACAAGTGTATATGATATCAGCACAACCTTAATGCAAGAGGTTTTTAGAGTAAAAAATAATAGCTTGGATTATTCTATAGGTGAAAATCTTTTTCATCTTACAAATCGTCCTTATGTGCTAGCTGGCTCTTATACTGAAAATGCGGTTATAGAAGATGAAAGGATTGTCTTGATCAATGCCTTAGGTTTGCTTGAATTTAAAGATAAAAAATACCAAGATAGCAACAATACAAGCAAGAAAAATTTATTTGAAATTTTTGAAATTTTTTCTCGGTATTTGAAAAAAGAATGAAAAGAATATCATTAAGCAAAAGCTAAATGTATGAAAATAAAGAGTTTAAATGCAAAATCCTAGTTTTCACTCTTTTCTAGCACCTCAAAATATACTTCTTCAAGGCTAGAAAGCTCGCTTTGAGCAGTGCTAAGCTCCTCATACAAACTCGTTATACCTTGCTCCTCATAAAGCTCTTGCTTTGAAAGGGCGTGTTCTAGCTCTTTGATCTTTGTTTCAAGCTGAGTTATTTTATCTGGGTAGCTTTTTAGAATTTCTTGTTCTTTGTAGCTTAGTTTTGTGCTTTTATTTGTTTTTATATTTTTGCTTTTATATTCAGCTTCATCAGGCTCTTTAGAGCTTAATTTTTGGCTAAGTTCTTCAAATTCTTTAAGCTCTTTTTCATCTTCTAAAAGCTGAGTATAGCTTTTATGTTCGATCTCAATGCTACCATTTGGCTTAAAGACAAAGAGTTTTGAAGCGATTTTATCCATAAAATATCTATCATGACTTACCAGTAAAATCGCACCATTAAAGCTTAGCAAATACTCCTCAAGTATGTTAATAGTGGCGATGTCTAAATCATTTGTTGGCTCATCAAGCACGAGCATATCGTATTCTTTGGTGAAAAGCAAGGCTAAGGCTACTCTGTTTTTTTCGCCCCCGCTTAGCACAGCTACATTTTGAGTTAAAAACTCCTTAGGAAATAAAAATTGCTTCAAATAGCCATAAATATGCATATTTTTACCCCTAACTTCCACCCTATCGCCTCCATTTGGGCAAAAAATTTCTTGTAGAGTTTTTTCACTTTCAAGCAAGGCTCTTGCTTGATCAAAATAACCAATTTTAAGCTCCCCTCTTTTTATCTTACCGCTATCTGGGCTAAGCCTATCTAGCAAAATCTTTAAAAGACTAGATTTTCCACAGCCATTTTTGCCTACTATGCCTATGCGTTCAAGTTGTAAAATACGCGTTGAAAAGTCCTTAAACAAAAGCTTTTCGCCCATACTTTTACTGATATTTTCAAGCTCAAAAAGCATTTTTTGACGATTAGTGCTTTGAGTTTGAGTGAAGTTATTTTGTGCTCTTTGTAATTCAAGCTTGAGTTTGTTAATTTGGCTTGGGTTTTTCTTTGCCTCTTCTCTCATCTTTAAAATTCGCTCTTTACGCCCTTCGTTGCGTTTAAGCCTTGCTTTTACCCCACGTCTTAGCCATTCCTCCTCGCTTTTAAGCTGTTTGACTAAAGTCTCATAGCTTTTACTAAGACTCGCTAAAAGTTCAGCTTTTTTAGCCAGATAATAAGTATAATTTCCCTCAAATTTTCTCAACTCTCCTTCTTCAAGCTCCACACAACGAGTAGCTACCTCATCGATAAAATAGCGATCATGAGAGATGAAGATTACACAGGATTTTGAGTTTTTAAGATAATTTTCCAAAAAAGCACACATATACACATCTAAATGATTGCTTGGCTCATCTAAAAGCATGATGTCAGGGCTTTTAAGCAAGATGGCACAAAGCGCAATTCGCCTTAGCTCGCCCCCACTTAAAGAAAGCAAACTTCTATGCTCAAAACGTAGCAAATCAAGCTCTTTTAAGGCTCTATTCATTTTACTTTCTAAATTCCAAGCATCTTTACTCGTGATAAAATCAAAAAGGCTATTAATCTGCTTTAAAAGTTCTTTATTTTCAGGCTCACTAGCAAGCCTTTCATTTAAGCTTTCATAAGCTTTTAAAGCCTTAAATTCCTCAGCTAAATGTTCTTTCAAAGCCTCTTTAACGCTTAAATTTGAGTTAAAATCAAGCTCTTGAGCAAGCATAGCCACGCTTATATCATTTTGCTTAATCACGCGTCCGCTATCAAGTTTAAGCTTGCCATAAAGAGCTTTTAAAAGGCTTGACTTACCACAGCCATTTTTGCCGATGATAGCGATTTTCTCGCCCTTATTTGCACTAAAATTCACAGCTTTTAAAATGATTTTTTCACCAAATTTTTTATTTGCTTCTATACACTCAAGTAAAGCCATTTTTACTCCAATTCAAAAGAAAACTCGCTACCTTTATTAAGCTCGCTTGAAATTTGAAGATAGCTTTTATGTAGGCTGAGTATTTTTTTCACTAAAAAAAGCCCTATTCCAAAGGAATTTTCACTTTTTATATCCACTTTATAAAATTTTTTTGTGATGAGTTTGATTTGATCTTTGGCTATGCCTATGCCCTTATCTTTTACGCTTACCTTTTTATCCTCTACTTTTAAAATCACTTCATCTTTGCTGTATTTAAGAGCATTTGAGCTAAGATTGATTAAAACCTGTTCGATTAAAAACTCATTAGCAAAAACCATAGAGCTTTTACCTTCTAGCTTTATCCTATCATCATTTAGGGCTACTTTTTTTGCAAGCTCATACAAATCAAAGGTATTTTTATTATCTTGGCTTAAATTTAAGTTAAAAACAAGATTGAGCTGAGTAGTGAGCTTATTGAGCTTTTCGCCTTGACTTTCTATCTTAGCTAAAAGCTTATTTTGGCTATTTTCATCTTGAAAGTCCTTGTCTTTTAGGGTTTGTATGCTTAGCTTTATAACAGAGAGTGGATTTTTAAGCTCGTGAGATATGGCTGAGATAATGCTTGTAAGCTGGGTATTTTTAAGATTGATCTTATCGCTTTGTTTTTTGTTTTGTCTTTGTTTTTTAAGTAGGGTGGCTTTGGTTTTGTAAAGCTTTGCATTGAGTAAATTAAGCTCTTTAAAGATAGAGTTTTCAAGTAAAATTTCATCTTTGCTGTCTATTTTGCTTAGAAAAATTAAAATTTTCTTAAAACTTTGTTGCAATTTTTTAGCAAAAAAGCCTATAAACACAAAACAAGCTAAGGCGCAAAAGCTAAAAATCCCAAAAATACCCAGCCAATAATTCTTAAGCTCTAAAATTCTTGGATACACCAAAAGTATAAAAAAATCATCTTGATTGATCTTATAAAGCTTATATAAAAGCTTTTTGCCTTTAAATTCAAGCTCTTGAATGCTTTCATTGGCATTTTTTACAAAAAAATCGTAGTCTTTAAATGAAGCAAAAACACTCTCATCTTTTTTGATGATAAGATCAATGCGAGTTTGAGTGCTAAATTCTTTTATATTGCTTTCATTTAGGCTGTCAAATACAGAAAAACGCAAGATATCATCAAGGGTTTTGAGCTTTTGTTCATACTGCTTAAAAAGCAAGGTTTGTATATTGGAGTAAATCAGCACGGCTACACTTAGGGTAAATATACTTAAAATACCCACAAAAAGGAGCATAAAAATGTGTTTTGTTTTTAGCATAATTTATAGCCAATGCCCCTAACACTAATGATATGTTCTTTAAGACTTGGAAATTTTGCTCTAAGCCTTGTAAGAGCTATGTTTATGGTTTTATCATTGACACTATCATCTTGCCAGACATTTTCACTTAAAAACTGCCTGCTTAAGAGCGTGTTTTTGTTTTCAAAAAAGCATTTTAAAAGCTCAAATTCTAAATTTGATAAGATCGCTTCCTTGCCTTTAAAAAAGCATTGGTGGTTATTAAGATCAAGTAAAAAGTCCTTATATGCTAGAGTTTCACTTTCTTTTTTACTGCGTTTAAGCAAGGCTTTGATACGAAAAACAAGTTCATTAAAATCAAAAGGCTTAATGATATAATCATCACAGCCCTTTTTAAAGCCCTCTATAATATCTTCTTGCAAGCTTTTTGCAGTAAGAAAAATCACAGGCTCGTTATAGCCTTGTTTGCGAAGGCTGGCAAGCTTTTCTACACTATCTCCGCTTGGTAAATTTCTATCCACAAGCAAAAGATCAAAATCCTTTTCATCTAAACGCTCACGCACGCCCTCAAAATCAAACAAGCTTTCAAGCTCAAAGCCCTCTTTTTGAAGTCTTAAAGTTAAAAGCTCGTTTAAGTCTGTATCATCTTCGATTAAAAGTATTCTCATAACTCTGCATAATATGCATACACACAAGCTTCAAGATTGTTAAGCTCATCAAGGACTTTTTTATCTATCTTTTCATCAAGTAAAATTACAGCTAAAGCATAACCTGAACCATCGCGTCCTAGTCTAAAATCAGCGATGTTGATATGATTTTGGGCTAAAATTCCACTAATTGCAGCGATAACACCCGGAATATCTTTGTTTTTAAAGACTACCATTTTTCCTTTTGGTTTAAAATCAGTCTTAAAGCCATTTAAAGAAACTATTCTTTGATTATTTTCCTCAAATACAGTTCCACTCACACTAAAGCTTGAATTTGCCGTGCTTATCTTTACGCTTATTTTGTTGTTATAGCCTGAATTTGGCACAACTTCAAAGCCAAGTTCTATGCCCTTTTCTTTACACACAAACTCAGCATTAACATAATTTATACTATCACCTAAGATATTTTTTAAAGCCCCAACGCTGGCAAAAGTAAGCAAAGACTTCGCATATTCAGCCACTGCTCCTTCTGCTTCAAGCTTGATACTTGTGATAGCAGTTTTTTGCATTTGAGAGCATAAAAATGCCATTTTTGAAACAAGCTCAACATAAGGAGCGATGAAAGGTGGTAAATCTTCTGTTTTGATAGGTAAATTTAAAGCATTCGCAAAGGCTATATTGCGTGCTGCATTTAGGGCTTGTTCGCAAGCTTGAATGGCGATATTTCTTTGACTTTCAAGGGTATTAGCTCCAAGATGAGCTGTAACTGAGATGTTTTCAAAGTCTAAAAGCGGGTTATTTGTAGCTGGTTCTTTATCAAAAACATCTATACCAAGCCAAGCGATCTTACCACTTTTAAGTCCCTCACAAAGTGCTTCTTCGGTGTAAAGTCCGCCCCTTGCACAATTTATAAGTCTTATACCATCTTTCATCTTAGCAAGCTCATTAAGCCCTATCATACCCTTAGTTTCAGCTGTTTTTGGGGTGTGAATGGTGATGAAATCGCTTTGGCTTAGAATTTCATCTAAACTTTTGGCTACTTTCATATCTAAATCTGTGATTTTTGAATGTGGCACATAAGGATCATAAGCTAGAATTTTCATACCAAAGGCTTTTGCGCGAATGGCTACTCTTGAGCCTATATTTCCAAAGCCAATGACTCCTAAAACCTTATCTTTAAGCTCTATACCATACCATTTTTCTCTTTGCCATTTTCTTTCTTGTTTGAGCTGATTGTGCGCATTGACAAAAGATCGAGCCGCACACAAAAGATGAGCAAGACTTAATTCAACAGCTGCTATGGTATTTGCCGTTGGCACATTCATCACGATCACGCCTTGCTTTGAAGCGGCATTTATATCGACATTATCAACCCCTACTCCAGCTCTTATTAAGGCTTTAAGCTTTGGTGCGGCTTGTAAAAACTTCTCATCTACATCAGTTGAACTTCTCGTAATGGCTACTTCAACATCACCAAGCTTAGTTAAAAGCTCATCTTTTGGCACTTTTGCCGCTTCGATAAGCTCTATATCCTCAGCCTTTCTTAAAAGTTCCACACCCTCATCTAAGATCGCATCACAAACGATAATCTTTTTTTTCATAGCCATATCTCCTTTATTTGTGTGTTTATATCATAAATTTTAAGTCTTGCTTGTATATCTTTAAGCAAGTTTTGATTGTCTGTATCTAAGAAAATCTCAGTATTTGTTCCAGTCGAGGTAAGCGAATATTTTACCTTGAAAAAATTTAAAGTTTGTTTGAGACAAAACAAAGAATATACATCATTTTTATCAACGATAAGCTGAAAAAATTTACTTTTAGGCTGGTATTGGCTTGTATCTGGAGTAAAAACCATAGAAAATTGTTCTACAGCAGGCGTATAGTTTTTAGGGCTTAAATTTGCAAACCTATCCTGCCAAGTTTGATTATTTTGTTCTTGAATAGAAACTTGAGCTTTACTTTCTTCTTGCAAGTCATCAAAATTTGGGACTATATCATTTTCTGAAAAAAATAAAGAAAAGATAGCCACCAAAAGCCCTAAAAACAATACAGCTAAAACAGCAAAAAAGCTATATTTTTTCATCGCTCATTTTATTTAAGAAAGTTGTTCTTTGATGATATCGCCTAAACTTACTCTATCGTTGTTGTTGATTTCGTTAAGAACTTCTCTTTCTTTCATTCTTTTGAGATTTTTTACACTAAGACGAATTCTGTTTTTCTTTTCATCGACAAAACTAATGACTGATTCTATCTCATCGCCTACTTTAAGCTCTTCCATATCTTTAGCATTAATATCTTCTTTGTGAATGAGCGCATCAACTCCATCTCTAAGTTCAACAAAAACACCAAAATCCTTAATGTCTTTAATCTTGCCTTTTACGATCTTGCCTATACCAAATTCTTTGATATAAGCTTGCACCGGACTTTGGCTGAGTTCTCTTATGCTTAAAGAAATTTTTTGATTTTCTGGATCGATTTTGATGATTTTTACTTCAAGCTCATCGCCTATTTTATATAAGTCTTTGCACTTATCATTTCTATCCCAAGAGCAGTCTTCATTATGAAGCAAGGCTTCAATTCCATCTATAGCGATAAAAGCCCCAAAATTAGTAAGCGAGCTTACTTTTCCTTTGATGATATCGCCTACTTTATAGTTTTTTACAAATTCATCAAAAGGCTTTGCAAGAAGATTTTTTAAAGAAACTCTTAAACGCTTTTGGTTTGGATCGATTTCAATCACTTCAACTTCAAGTTCTTGTCCTTTGCTGATATGATCTCTTGGGTGTTTGATATTTTTATCCCAAGAAAGCTCGCTGATATGTAAAAAGCCTTCTATATCATTTCCCAAATCCACAAAAGCGCCATAATTTTCTATATTTGAAACAACAACCTTAATCGTATCGCCAAGCTCTAGGCTGTCTTTGATCTCTTTCCAAGGATCAGGCTGCGCTGCTTTGATCGATAAAGAAAGGTGTTTTTTGTCTTTGTCGTATTTTATAGCTTTTACACTTACGCTATCGCCTTCTTTGTAAAGTGCATTTGGATTAACATGCCCTTTATATGAAATTTCGCTATAATGCACAAGCCCATCTATACCGCCAACATCAACAAACATTCCATAACTTGTGATTTTTTTAATGATACCTTCGATAATCTTATCCTCTTCGACGATATCACTAACTAGTTCTTTGCGTTTCTTGCGTTCATCATCAAGAATTTTTTTGCGTGAAACGACTATGCTTTGTTCGTCTTGATCGATCTTAATGATCTTTACTTTCAAGCTTTTTCCGATGACATTGCCATCTTTTGCAAGATACTGCGAGCGAGGTAAGAAAAACTCAACACCCTCATCATCAACACAAACAAAACCGCCTTTGTTTTTAGAGATAATTTTTACATTAAGGATTTTATTATCATCTTCTGTATAATTTTTGATAAATTCAACGACTTTTTGTTTTCTTAAAGCTTTTTTATGAGAGACAAGAGGCTTGCCATTACGATTTCCTATCACAGCAACTTCAAGTTTGTCGCCTTCTTTGTAGAGTAAATTTCCCCCAGCATCTTTAAGCTCGTCTATTGCTAGAATTCCTTCTGATTTTTTGCCTATATCAACAAAAGCTTCTTCGTCTTTAATCGCAACAATCACACCTTGTGTTATGGCACCTTCATCTTTTTTATCAAATTCTTTTAGCAATTGCTCAAAGTTTTCTTCATCAGTGAAATCGTCCATACTTGTTTGAACTTTTTTGTTCGCCTCAGCCATCTTGGTCCTTTTAAAAATAATAAAAGCTTCATTGTAGCAGATTTTTTCTTTAATTAGAGTTAATTTTTACTTAAATTCTCTATTTTTTTGATGACTTTTTGTATGATCCAGTCAGGAGTTGAAGCACCAGCACTTATGCCGCAGTGTTTTTTATCTTTAAACCACTGAGCTTGTAATTCTGCTTCAGTCTCGATGAGATAACTATCTTGGCAGTTATTTTGAGCGATTAAAAAAAGTTGTTTTGTATTTGCTGAGTTTCGCCCACCAACGATGATCATCACATCGCTTTTTTTAGAAAGTTCTAAAATGGCTTCTTGATTTTTAAAGGTTGCATCACAAATCGTGTTAAACACTCGCACTTCTTTGCAAGCTAGCATTAAAAAATTTACAATTTTCATAAAATTTTCAACTTTTTTTGTAGTTTGACTCACCACAGCGATTTTGCTTGGTAGCTTTATGCCTTTAAGCTCGCTTTCATCTAAGATCACATACGCTTTTGTGCTTACATAGCTTTTTACGCCTTTGACTTCAGGATGATTTTCATCGCCAAAAATCACGACTTCATAGCCCTCAGCACTCATTTTTTCACAAATTTGTTGAGGCTTAGTGACAAAAGGACAAGTTGCATCAAAAATTTCTATATCTTGCTTTTTAAGCTCGGCTAAATCCTGCTTAGTAATGCCATGAGTGCGTATGATGGCTTTTTTTTCATTGCTTAATTCTCTTATATTTTGCAAGGTTTTGACATTAAAACCCTTAGCAAGCCTTGAAATTTCTTCATTGTTGTGAATAAGCGGTCCAATCGTTGCTGCATCTTTAATCTGCTCGGCTTTTTTAATCGCCCTTTTTACCCCAAAACAAAAACCATAATTCTTAGCTAACTCAATAATCAATCTTTGCTCCCAAGTTTAAAAGTATGTCTTTAAAATTTGGAAAAGAAGTATTTATACACTCACTCTCGTCTATTTCCATACCACACACAAGCCCTAGAACCGCAAAACTCATAGCTATGCGGTGATCGCCAAAGCTTTGAATTTGTGCTTTTTTGGGTATGCCACCTTCAATCTCAAAACCATCTTCAAGCTCGCTTGCCTTAATGCCACATCTTTGCAAGTTTTCAACCATGGCTTTAATCCTATCGCTTTCTTTAACGCGCAATTCTTTAGCGTTTTTAAGCACACTTTTACCCTTTGCCAAAGCAAAAGCTATGGCTAAAGCTGGAGCCTCATCGATGAGCCAAGCGATATTTTCACTCACTTTTACAGCTTTTAGCTCGCTACTTTTTACCCAAATTTCACCGATTTGCTCGAAACTTTTTTCATACAATTTATATTGTATATTTGCGCCCATTTTTTCAAGCACCTTAAAAGCTTCTATGCGGGTAGGATTAAGCAAGACATTTTGAATGCAAATTTCACAATGAGGCAAAATACACGCTGCTAAAGCAAAATAAAACGCTGATGAAGGATCATTTGGTATAGTGATATTTAAAGGCTTTAAAGGCTCTTTTAAAGGACTGATTTCAAGGCTAAGCTCATCTTGACTTATCTTTAAAGGTGCATTCATCGCCTTTAGCATAAACTCGCTATGATTTCTACTTAGGCTAACTTCACTAAAATACGACTTCTCACTTGCCATAAACCCAGCTAAAATCATCGCTGTTTTTACTTGAGCTGAGGAAATTTCACTTTTATAATCAAAGCCTTTAAGCTTGTTCCCTTGCACGCAAATAGGTGCAAGATTTGCATTATCCCTGCCATAAATTTGCGCTCCAATAGCTCTTAAAGGCTTACTTATCCTTTGCATAGGACGTTTATTAAGGTATTCATCTCCACTTAAAACAAAAAAGCCCTCAACTCCGCTTAATAAGCCCAGCATTAAACGCATGCTCGTGCCTGAATTTCCACATTCTAAAACTTGATTTGGCGAGATGATTTTTAAGGGCGGAGTGATAAAAACTTCACTGCCTTGTCTTGAAACTTCTGCACCTAGAGCTTTGATTATATTAAGGGTGTTTAAAGTATCCTCAGCCAAAAGATAGTTTTTAGCGTGATTTTGTCCTTTGCTAAGCAAGGAAAAAATCGCAAAGCGATGAGATATGCTTTTATCTGCAGCAATTTGATCTAGCTTTGCCTTGATTTCTTTCTTAAGAGGATAAATTTTCATCGCAATTCTAACTTTAATTTTGCTTTTAAGTGGGCTAAAATCGCTTCTATAGCAGCTGTTACTTCACTTTCTTCAAGCGTCTTATCCAAAGACTTGAAAAGGAAATTTATGCTTAAACTAAAATGTTCTTTTAAACTTTCATCATGATAAATATCAACTATCCTAAAGCTTTCTAAGATAGGAATTTTAAGTTCATTTACAGCTTGTTTTAAGGCACTATATGCAAAGCCTTTTGGCACAAGCAAGCTTAAATCCCTACTCATACTAGGAAATTTAGAATACACTTTTGCTTTTTTAAACTCAGCCTTAAGCTTTGATAAATCAAGTTCAGCAACATAAGTTTGAAGTAAGTCTTTATCTTGCTCGATCTTTAAATGCACCCTACCAACAAAGCCGATTAAAACGCCCTCTTTATAAATATCTGCTTGCTCGTAAGGACTTAAAAAATGATGATTTGAGCTTTGAAGCTCAAAAGAACCGATGATATTTTTAAGCTTGAGTAAAAAGGCGTAAAAGCTTACAAGCTGTGGTTTTGCTTTATTTGCTATCTTTGCTTCTTCAACAAAACCGCAACTTAAAAAGGCGATTTTATGGCTTTCATTTGATTTTTCATCAAACGTAGCACCGCTTTGAAAAAGTTTGATGACTTTTTGGGAATTTTTGATATTAAAACTTGCTGCGTTTAAAAGCTGGTTAATCAAAGTGCTTCTTAGGGCATTAAGATCTGAATTTATAGGATTTACAAGCTTGATTTTACTTGTGTTAAAACCAAGCTCATCAAGTTCTTTTTGACTATCAAGCACATAATGCACGCTTTCAAAATAGCCATTTGCTACAGCTTTAAGTCTTATATCTTTAAGCAGTTTATACTCATCATAAGTTTGATTAAAACGTTTTTTTTCTACAAATTCAAGTCCTTGTGCTTTAATATTATCAATGCCTATCATACGCACGATTTCTTCGCAGATATCAGAAACATTGCTTATATCACTTCGCCAAATCGGCACCTTAGCATTTAAAATTTGATCGCTAATAACGCTAAGTTCAAAGCCAAGCTTTTGTAAAATTTTAGCAATTTCATTTTTGTCTATATCAATGCCTATCATTTTATTGATATCAGCGACATTAAAATTCACTTCTTTTTGTTCTCTTTCACAAAGCACTTGTTGAGAACCTGTATAAATAGCTATGCTTGGGTATTTAAGCATTTTTTTAAGTAAGTATTCTACGCCTAAACTTAATCTTGGCTCACTTCCTCTAAAGCTACGATACACCACTTCGCTATCTTGTTCTTTGTAGTGTGGTTTTGCTTCAGCGATGATATTTGGGCAAGTATAACTTGCTTCGATGATGATAAGTTTTGAGTTTTCATTAAGCTTGGCAAATTTTTCTTCATAAATGCCTGTTATAGCGATTTGCTTGTTATTGCAAGAGATGATACTTTCAGCAAATTTTCCTTTTGAAATTTTTAAGCTCAATTCACTTTCACTCGCTTCTAAAACCTTAAAATCATAGGCATTAAAAATCACACCTGTTGAATGTGTAGCGTAATTTAAGAAATTCATCACTTCATTTTGACTTAAGCTTTGTATAGTGGCTAAGCGAAGTCTCATCGTCAAAGAAAGTTTAAGTTCATCTTTAAGCTCGATAACGCGGTAATTAAAAGTGCTTTGAAGCTCTTTTTCAGCAGTGATTCTTAACACCCTTCCTATACCAAGCGTGTGTTCTGGCTCGCTAAAGCTTTCTTGTTTTTTAAACTCAAGCTCTAAAGCAGCTACCAAATCCCTTGCTATGCCATAAATACTTAAGCAATCGCCTCTATTTGGGGTAAGTTCAACTTCTATGTATTCATCATTAAAAAGCTCATATTCATTTAAAGCTTTGCCCGGGATCAAATCCCCCAAACTCTCATCAAGCACCATAATGCCATCATTTATCTTAGCAAAACCAAGCTCGGTGCTCGAACATATCATACCACAAGACTCAACGCCTCTAAGCTTAGCCTTTTTAATCACTAAGCCATTTGGTAGCTTAGCACCTTCTAAGGCTACGGCTACAAACTGCCCTGCTTCAACATTGCTTGCCCCACAAACGATTTGCAAGTCAGTTTCTCCAACATCAACCTTACAAACATTAAGCTTATCTGCATCTTTGTGCTTATTTTTTTCTTTAACAAAGCCCACGACTACTTTATCTGGAGCTTTTAATTTATGTGCGTCATCAACTTCTATGCCTATGGCGTTTAAGGTTTTAACCAAATCCTGCAAGCTTTTAGAGCTTAAATCTACAAATTCATTTAACCAAGTTTTTGTAAGTATCATTTAAACTGCTCCAATAATCTTAAATCGCCCTCAAATAAAGAACGCAAATCCGGAATTTCATGCAAAAGCATAGCAAAGCGCTCAACCCCAAGCCCAAAGGCATAACCGCTTACATTTTCATAACCCACAAATTTAAAGACATTTGGATCAACAACCCCGCACCCTAAAACCTCAAGCCAACCTGTTTGCTTACAAACCCTACAGCCTTGCCCTTTGCAAAATACGCATGATATATCCACTTCAGCAGAAGGTTCTGTAAAAGGAAAAAAGCTTGGGCGAAAACGCACTTTAACATCGCCAAACATAAAGGTTAAAAACTCTTCTAAAATGCTTTTTAAATTCGCAAAATTAACCTTTTGACCTTCTTCAACCACAAGCCCTTCTACTTGATGAAACATAGGCGTGTGAGTAAGATCTAAATCCCTTCTAAACACGGCTCCTGGAGTAATCATTCTAATAGGTGGTTTTTGCTTAAGCATGGTGCGAATTTGCACTGGTGAAGTGTGTGTGCGTAAAAGTCTTTTATCATCAAAATAAAAAGTATCTTGCATATCTCTTGCTGGGTGAGACTTTGGTAAATTTAAAGCTTCAAAATTATGAAAATCATCTTCTATCAAAGGTCCTTTTTCTATGCTGAAATTTAAAGCCAAAAAGTATTCTATGATCTTATCCATAGTCGCCATTACAGGGTGTAAGGCTCCAACTTGGGCATTTTCATCAAAATAACTAAAATGCTGGGCATTTTCTTTCATCTTTTCATCAAGCGCAAGTGAATTTAGTTCCTTAGCCTTGCTTTCAAAAGCCTTGTTAAAAGCGTCTTTTTGTATATTTAACGAGTTTGCAAATTCTTTCTTTTCTTCGCCTTGCATATCCTTTAGCTTTGCAAACTCAAGTGTTAAAGAACCTTTCTTGCCAAGTATTTCAACACGCATTTTATCAAGCTCACTTAAACTCGAGCACGCTTGTATCTTTGAAATCAGTTCTTGCAAATGTTTTCCTTTTTTTAGAGTATAAAATTAAAATTTGGGGTATTTTAGCCTATTTTTAATTAAAAAACACATAAAACTTAGGGTATAATTGCTTAAATTTAAATCTTAAAGGAATATTATGCAAGAAAAAAGCGTATTTGAACTCATAGTCGAGGGAAAAATCCCTTGCAATAAAGTGCTTGAAAGTGAGGATTTCTTAGCTTTTCATGATATCAATCCAAAAGCAAAAATTCACATACTCATCATACCAAAAAAGCATTTTAAAGACTTTCAAGAACTTGATCCTGAAGTGATGATGAAAATGACAAGTTTTATTCAAGAACTTGCTGTGCTTTTAGGTGTAGATAAAAGCGGCTATAAGCTTCTTACAAATTGCGGTAAAGCAGCTGGACAAGAGGTATTTCACTTGCATTTTCATCTTTTGGCTGGATTTTAAGTAATTTCTTACAACTCAAGCTGCTTAAAAATTTAAAATATAACTAAAGCAGGCTTAAATTTTTTGGGATAAACAAGCCTTTCATATCCACACCTTCGTGTTCTAAAAGCTTGATTTTAGTTTGTATCCCACCTGCATAGCCTGTGAGATTGCCATTTGCTCCTACGACTCTATGACAAGGGATGATGATAGAGATAGGATTATGTCCTACAGCAGAACCTACAGCTTGAGCGGACATTTTAGCTTTGCCTTTTTCTTTAGCGATGATTTTAGCAATATCACCATAAGTCATTAGCCCTGCATAAGGAATTTCACATAAAATTTGCCAAATTCTTTGCCTAAACTCAGTGCCTATGGGTGCAAGTGAAAGCTCTGAAATAGCTGGTTTTTCGCCTTTAAAATAGCTTTTAAGCCAAGCTTTGGTTTGTTTAAAAATTTCTAAATCATCATTATATATAGCTTGAGCTTTTAGCTTGCCATCAAAATGCTTTTGACTTTCAAGCCATAAGCCTATGAGATTTTTACCATCACAAGCTAGGGTAATATCTCCAAAAGAAGAAGCATAGTTTGTTTGATAATAGCCTTTCACTTTTATGCCTTGATTTTTATTTAAAAGCGATAATATCATAATATTGCAAATTCTAAGTTTTTTATATATTCTATTTGGATATAATCTTAATTACAAGCTGTATAAAAAATTCTTTGAGTTAGAAGGTAAAAATATAAATGCGTTATGTATTGGTTTTATTATTTTGCTGCAATAGCTTATTTGCACAAGTAGAACAAGAAGATATTTTTGCAGATACAAATATCACAAAAGCTTACAGCCAAATGAAAAATAGTTTTTCGCAGGGCTATTATCTACCACAAGAGATTAAAACTATGGAAAATATCACACAAGCACTTGATGATGAGGAAAGTGAAATTTATGGATATAAAACACTTAAGGTGCAGTGGGAAAATGCGAAAGAAGTAAAAATCAGCCTAGAAGCTTTTGACAATGGAAAGAAAATTTGCACTTATAAAAGTTTTGATATATCTTTAAAGCAAGTAAATACACATACACAAAGCATTATAAAATCCAAAATACTATATCCACAAGATATTGAAACATATATAGAAAATGCTTGTGCTTGTAATTATTTTCGCGGTGAATATGGATATGATAAAGCAAGACAAAAAGAGCTTGATGAAAAAATAGAGCAATACTGCAAGCCACTTTCACAAGCTTATAAAATCTTGCAAGAAAAATATAATAATCAGCCAAAAATGCAAAAGATTTTAAAAAGGGCAAATGAATTATGAATGTTACAAGTAAAGAAATTCTTACTATTGCGGCTACTTATAATCCACAAAATTCACAATAAGGCAAGAGAAGATGAGCAATATGAGGTGTGAAATTTTTATCTTGAATAAAGCACAATTAAACAAAAGGAGTAATAAATGAAAAAGCTAGTTTTGTTGTTAGGCTGTTTGGTTTTTGCGTATGCAGAATTAATCATAGAAAAAGAAGAAGGCTTAAAATACCAACAAAAAATTTGCGGTGATGACTATCATTGCTCTGCCAGCGAAGAGTTTGTTCCTAATGTGGATATTTTAAAGGCTTTTTAAACAAGACTTGCAAAAAGAAATTAAATTCCCAAAATATGATATAAGAGCGCTTAATTTACAGGCAAATCCTAACTATGAACTTACCTAATGATAATGAGAATTTGAAGAAAACCATTATCATTACAACAGAAAGCGACAATTTAAATGTAGAGATAGAACTCACAAAGAGTAAAAATAAATTTGTAGTTACATATATTGTTGAAGCAGAAGAAAGCATAAAAACTTATATAAAAACTCCTAATGGAGTTAAAATTCTCAATCAAACTTCAATGTTATAAATCAACTATGAAGGATACAACTCTGCTCATTTAAAGATTTTATAAGAGAAGCATAAAAATACCTTTGGAGGTAATAATAAAAAGTGAGTCTTTGTTTTGCTTAATGCTATTTGTCATAAAAACACACTTAAGAATTGTTAGTAGCGAGAATTTTGGACAAAAGTGTAAAAAATTCAAAGGACTTGAATTTTAAGCAGTAAGGAAAAAAGACGATAAAAATTTGAAAATACTTTTTTTTATTTTTAAAAATTTGCGTATAATAAAAATGCTAAGTTTTACAAGAAGCACTTCTTAAAAAGCTTAACCTAGCCTTTTAAGAGCTTTTCTAAAATTTCAATTTGCTTTTCAACGCTTTTTACAGCGCTTGAGCCTTCGCTTTGCTTTGAATTTAAAGAATTTTCAAAATTTAAAAGCCTTTTAGCGCTTGCCTTATCAAAAAGAGGTTCTAGTTCGTGCAAATTTGTAAGCTCGCTTAAGTCAAGTCCCATTTTATCAGCCTTTGCTACCACTTCGCCGACTATAAAATGAGCCTTTCTAAAAGGGATATTTTTTTCACGCACTAAAAAATCAGCCAAATCAGTAGCCAGCAAATGCCCTTTTTGACAAGCTTTAAGCATATTTTCTTTTTTTATGCTGATTTCTTTAAGCATAGCATTTAAGATGATAAGACTTTGCTTTGCATTTAACACACTATCAAAAAGCCCTTCTTTATCCTCTTGCATGTCTTTATTATACGCAAGTGGTAGAGCTTTCATCGTGGTTAAAAGAGCGATTAAATTTCCATAAGCCCTGCCTGTTTTACCCCTTATAAGCTCGCATACATCTGGATTTTTTTTCTGTGGCATGATAGAGCTTCCTGTAGAATACGCATCGCTAATTTGTATGAAATTAAACTCAGAGCTTGAAAAAAGTATAAGTTCCTCGCATAGCCTTGAAGTATGCATGAAAATCACAGCTATGGTATAAAGCAAATCAAGGGAAAAGTCCCTATCACTCACGCCATCCATCGCATTTGGCATAATGCCTTTAAAGCCAAGCAAATTCGCACTTAGCATTCTATCTGTTTGATAGCTCGTGCCAGCACAAGCGCAGCTTCCAAGTGGGGAAAAATCAGCCAGCTCAAAACCTGCCTCAAGCCTTTTAATATCACGCATAAACATAAAAGCATAACTTAAAATCCAAAAAGAAAAGCTTACAGGCTGGGCGTGTTGCAAGTGCGTAAAGCTAGGCATAATGGTTGTTTTATGAGCCTTTGCGTGAGTAAGTAAAGTTTCAATGAGTTCTTTGAGTAAATTTTGCAAAAGCTGGTTTTGCTCTTTTGCAAAAAGCTTAAAATCAGTGGCGACTTGATCGTTTCTACTTCTTGCAGTGTGAAGCTTACCGCCTATTTCAGCACCTATTAAAGCTGAAAGACGTTTCTCAATCGCCATATGTATGTCTTCATCTTTGATGTCAAAGTGAAACTCACCAGCTTCAATCTCAGCTTCAATCTGCTTTAAACCCTTAACCATCGCATCTTTTTCAGCCTCGCTGATGATAGCACAATGACAAAGCATACTTGCATGAGCGATTGATCCTTGTATGTCTTGTTTATATAAGAGCTTATCAAAATTCAAACTTGCATTAAATTCTTGTAAAAGCTCGCTACTTTGACTTTCAAAGCGACCAGACCACATGGAATTTTTCATTTATTTATGCCTTGGGACCAAAACCGGAGTATTCTTTACCTTCAGCCACATCTTCATAACGTTTGAAATTTTCTACAAACATACTAGCAAGCTTCGCTCTTGCTTGTTTATAAGCATTTGTGTCGCTCCAAGTATTTATAGGATTTAAAAGCTTGCTTTCAACTCCAGCTAAAGCCTTAGGGATAGCCAAATCAAAAAGCTCAAAATTCTCAAATTCGCAAGCTTTTATAGAGCCATCAAGTATAGCATTAATGCAAGCCCTTGTTGCTTTGATACTCATTCTTTGCCCTACTCCATAGCCTCCACCGCTCCAGCCGGTATTAACAAGATATACGCTTACATTATGCTTGTCTATCTTTTGTCCTAAAAGCTTAGCATACACGGTTGGATGAAGAGGCATAAAAGGCTCGCCAAAGCAAGCTGAAAAAGTCGCTTGAGGCTCTGTAACGCCTCGCTCTGTGCCAGCTACTTTAGCTGTATAACCACTTAAAAAATAATACATTGCTTGTTCTTTAGTAAGCTTGCTTACAGGAGGCAAAACCCCAAAAGCATCAGCAGTTAAAAAGATGATATTGCTTGGATGTCCAGCTTTTAAGCTTGGCTCGTGGTTTAAAATGTGCTCGATTGGATAAGATACGCGAGTATTTTCAGTCTTTGAAGCGTCTTTAAAATCTACGCTTTTATCAGCATTTAACACTACATTTTCTAAAAGAGCATTTCTTTTAATAGCCCCGTAAATTTCAGGCTCATTTTCAGCACTTAAATTTATACATTTTGCATAACAACCACCCTCAAAATTAAACACGCCCTCATCATCCCAGCCATGCTCATCATCACCGATTAATTTTCGCTTTGGATCAGTTGAAAGTGTAGTTTTTCCAGTGCCACTTAGTCCAAAGAAAAGGGCTACATCGCCTTTAACTCCCACATTTGCCGAGCAGTGCATAGGGAATTTATTTTCCAAAGGTAGCCAATAATTCATCATAGAAAAAATACCCTTTTTCATCTCCCCACCATACCAAGTACCACCTATGACGCCAATATTTGCTTCTATATCAAAGATCACAAAAACTTCTGAGTTTAAACCTTGTTCTTTGTAGTCTTCATTGACACATTTGCACGCATTATACACCACAAAATCAGGGCTAAAATCCTTTAGTTCCTCTTCATTTGGGCGGATAAACATATTTTTAACAAAATGAGCCTGCCAAGCGATTTCGCTGACAAAACGCACAGCTTTTCTACTTTTTAAAGACGCGCCACAAAAGACATCTTGTATATAAATATTTTTATCGCTAAGTTGCTTTTTGGCTTTTGCTAGAAGTGTTTCAAAGAGTTCTTTTGAGATAGGATGATTTATCTTGCCCCAAGCGAGGTATTTTTGACTTGGATCTTGTTTGACAAAATACTTATCTTTTGGGCTTCTACCGGTAAATTCGCCAGTATCTACTGCAAAAGTGCCGTTTTTAGTAACTTCACCTTCTTTGTTTTGCTCTTCATGCTTAAAAAGCTCATCATAACTTAGATTATGAAAAACCTGCCCAACATTAACAAGTCCTAATTTATCAAAATCTTTAATCATTTGCATTGTTATTTCCTCATTCATATACTGCTAAAATTTGTCCTTCAGCTACGCTATCGCCAGCTTTTACGACTATTTCTTTAATCACTCCATCTTTTGGAGCAAGGGCTTCAATCTCCATTTTCATCGCTTCAAGCACGACAACAACTTGTCCAGCTTTTACCTTATCGCCAGCTTTAGCAACGATTTTAAAGACATTGCCAGAAATGCTTGCTTTTACGCCATCAGCATTCTCATCGCTTGCAACTTGAGTAGAAGCTTTTTCATTGTTACTTTCTTCTATCTTGCTTACGCTTTTGATATTAACATCTTTATCAAAACCAGCATGCACTTCAACATGGTATTTGTTGCCATTTACAGCTATGGTAAATTTAGTCTCATCTGCGCTGATATTTGAGCCTTTTGGCATACTTGAAATTTTACGCACATTGAGCTTTGCTTCGCCTTTTAAGAAAGCGATGCCTTTTTCTTTGCAAGCTGCAGCGATAAATACATTTTCTTCGCTTGTTTCAATGCCTTCTTTTTCAAGAATTTTACGCGCAAATTCCAAACTCTTAGTTTCATCTTTATCAGCCAAATCAATGGCAAGTTCAGTTGTTGGCTCTAAATTAAGCTGCTCGCTGGCTAATTTTATCACCTCACTATCAGCTGGCACAGGGGTTTTTCCAAAATAACCAAGCACCATTTTACCATATCCATCAGCGATTTTTTTCCACTTTCCAAACATAACATTATTAAAAGCTTGTTGAAAATAAAACTGAGAAACAGGAGTAACTGAAGTGCCAAAACCACCCTTTTCAACCACTTCTCTCATGGCTTTAATCACTTCAGGGAATTTATCTAAGATATTATTATCCCTCATCATTTGGGTATTTGCAGTTAATGCTCCACCTGGCATAGGTGAAAAAGGTATAAGCGGACTTACCATAGTTGCTTCAGGTGGCAAGAAATAATCCTTCAAGCAGTCCTTAAGCACTTCTTCATAAACAAGAATTTTTTCTGCATCAAGCCCACCTAGATCATAATTTTTACCCTTCACTGCGTGAAGCATAGTTAAAATATCAGGCTGACTTGTGCCACCGCTTACAGGAGAAGCGGCTAAATCTATACCATCAACCCCAGCTTCTAAAGCCGCTAGATAACACGCTACGCTTACACCAGCAGTTTCGTGCGTATGCAATCTTAAATGCGTATTTTCGGGCAAAAGCTTACGCGCCATTTTTATGGTTTCATATACTTTTTGAGGACTACTTGTGCCACTTGCATCTTTAAAACAAACACTATGAAAAGGAATTTCAGCTTCTAAAATCTGCTTTAAACTCTTTTCATAAAAAGCAACATCATGAGCGCCCTTACAACCCGGTGGCAAATCCATAATAGTAACGACTATCTCGTGTTTTAAGCCATGATTGACTATACACTCACCGCTAAATTTAAGATTATTAGCATCATTTAAAGCGTCAAAATTGCGTATGGTTGTCGTGCCGTGTTTTGCAAAAAGCTTGGCGTGCAGATCAATAAGCTCTCTACTTCCTGTATCTAAAGTAACGGTATTTACACCTCTTGCAAGGGTTTGAAGGTTGGCTTCTTTACCGACTATTGAGCGGAATTTATCCATCATTTCAAAAGCATCTTCATTGAGATAAAAATAAAGACTTTGAAAACGCGCCCCACCACCAAACTCAAAATGAGTAATGCCAGCTTCCTTAGCTGCTTCTAAAGCAGGGAAAAAGTCCTGCATCAATACCCTAGCCCCATAAACAGACTGAAAGCCATCTCTAAAGCTCGTATCCATAATGTCAATAAACTTCTTTGCCACCTTTTCTCTCCTTCTTGCAAAAAGTAAATTTTAACAAATCAACTTTAATTTTTGATGAGTTTTTTATAAATTACACAAAAAAATTATAAAAACTTATAAAAATAATAGCAAAAGGCGTGATAAAACGCAATACAAAAAACCAAAATTTAAACATTTTTCTACTCATAAAAGAGCTAAAAAGTCTGTAAATTTGACTTGTTTTGACAAAAAATCCTACAAAAATACTTATACAAAATACCCCTAAAGGAAGTAAAAAATTTGAAGTGAGTTTATCCAAAAGATCAAAAAAACTCAGTTCAAACACCTTAAGATACGCAGAAAAAGAAGCATTAAAAGACAAGATACACGCTATAGATAGCACAAATACCACAAAAGCACTCATCATCAAAGCTTTTAAACGACTTATCTTAAAAGTGCGTGTAAGATAAAAGATAAGTGGTTCTACCATAGAAACCGCACTTGTAATGCCAGCAAAAAACAAAGCCAAAAAGAAATAAAAGGCTAAAAAATTCCCAAACACACCAAGCTGATTAAATAAGCTCATCAAGGACACAAACACAAGCCCAGCTCCTTGCACGCTAGGATCAGATCCAAATTCAAAGATAAAAGTAAAAACGATAAGCCCCATCATCAAAGCGATAAAAAGATTGATACACACTACAAATATAGAGCTTTGAAGCAAATTCACTTTCTTTGGCAAAGCTGCTGCGTAAGTGACTATACAGCCTATGCCAAGGCACAGAGTGAAAAAAGCAAGTCCTAGCGCATCAAGCAAAGAATCAAAACTAAAAACCTTTAAATTTGGGCTAAAAAGGTGTAAAAAAGCTTGTTTAAAACCCTCAAACTGCGTGCAATACAAAAGCATAGCCAAAAGCATAAGAAACAAACTTGGCATAATGATAACATTAAGCTTTTCTATACCTTTAATCAAGCCGCGAGCAAGCACTGCAAAAGTGAGTATAAAAGAGACAAAAAAGCATAAAAATGATAAAGTTAAATCTTGACTTAAAAGCATATCAAAATCCGCTTTTGCCCAAGTAATATCCTTTGGTAGATAAAAAAGGCTGAAAAACATATATTTTAACACCCAGCCCATAATCACAAGGTAAAAACTCAGCACAAAAACGCCACTTATCATAAAAATGCCGCCAAATTTCCAATACTTCGCGCCTCTTACAGCCAAACTCTCAAAAGAATGAGCTAAGTCTTTTCTACTTAGCCTTCCCATAGCAATTTCAGCTAAAAATACGCTCAAACCCAAAGTTAGCGTAAGAAGTAGATACAAAAGCACAAAGCTAAAACCGCCATTTTTTGCGGCTAGGGTTGGAAATTTCCACGCATTTCCAAGCCCAACAGCCGAGCCAGCCACAACTAGGATAAAACCTATCTTGCTAAAATGTATCCTCATAAGCCTTTATCCAAAAAGCCTTATAATAACTGCTTGAGCGGATAAATGGAATTTATAGCAATGAGTATAATGATAAATGGCACGATAAAACGCAAGAAAAAATACCAAAGTTCAAAAAAGAAGCTATTCATACAAGGTGCAAAAAGAATTTGTAAAGCCTCTTTTTTCACCACAAAGCCTACAAAAATCGCTGCACAAAGCCCACCTATTGGCATAATGATATTTTGCACGAGATAATCAAGCACATCAAAAAAGCTTTTATTACCAAAGAAAGTAAAAGCAGTAGCTTGATTTGATGAAAGTATGCAAAGAATGCCAAGTATATAAACAAACACGCCTATATATACAAGAGCTTTAAGACGCGAAAATTTAAAGGTATTGATAAGATAAAAAGCAAAAGGCTCAATCATAGAAATCGCACTTGTAATACCCGCAAAAAACAAAGATACAAAAAAGCACACAGCTAAAATATTTCCCACCACGCCAAGTTTTGCAAAAAGCGTAGCTAAAGAGATAAAGATAAGTCCAGGACCTTGCTGAGTAGGATCAGCTCCAAATTCAAAAATAAAGGTAAAAACAATAAGCCCCATCATCAAGCCTATGAGTATATTGATAAAGATGATAGAAAGCGTGCTTGTGATGAAATTGGTGCGATCGGGCAAAGAAGCTGAATAAGTAATGATGGTGCCAACCCCCAAAGAAAGACTAAAAAAGGCAAGCCCTAAAGCATCAAGTATAGAAGCAACGCTGATCTTGCTAAAATCTGGCTTTAATAAAAACTCAAAAGCCTGAAAAGAACCATCTTTACTCAAAGCATAAAAAAGCATAAGCACAAGCAGGATAAAAAGACTTGGCATCATCCAGACATTAAGCCTTTCAATACCATTTTTAACACCCTTTGACACTACATAAAAAACAAGCAAAAACACAAAAGTAAAGCACACAAGCTGAAGCCAAGGGCTATTACCCACAAGTTCTTCAAAATAGCTTGTTGAACTTTGAATATCGCTTGGTAAAGTTACGGCACTAAAAAGGGCGTATTTGACAATCCAAGCAATGACTAAAGAGTAAAAAGAAACAAGCAAAATCGCTCCAAGCATAGTAAAACCGGCTAAAGCCCATGCTTTTTTGCCCTCTGGAGCAAGAGTTTTATACGCATTCACTGGATCTTTTTCACTTAACTTTCCTATACTAAGCTCTGCTAAAAACACCACAAAGCCAACACAAAGCGTTAAAAATAAATACAGCAAAATAAAAGCAGAACCTCCGTTTTGTCCAACCAAAGTAGGAAATTTCCACGCATTTCCAAGTCCAACTGCTGATCCAGCTACGGCTAAAACAAAGCCGATTTTTGAGAATTTCGAATTCAAAGTTAAGCCTTTTTAAATTTTATAATGTCAAAATTAAAGCTAAAAATACTTAAAAACTTGTTTAAATGCTTGATAAAATGCTTATTTTTTGATATTTGATAATAAAAGGTAAAATTTTTCACAATGCTTATAAAATAGCTGGCTTTTGGATTTTATTTTAAACAAAATTAAAGCTTAAAAAGGTTAAGATACGATTTTAAAACAGATTTTTAAAGCTCTAAGTAGGGACACGCAAGCCGAACTAGTTTTAAAAAGCTGAAATTTAAAGGAGAAAATATGAAAAAAATCGTTTTTTTAGTGCTTGCTTTAGCAAGTGTAGCTTTGGCTGAAACAACAGGTGCTCCTGTTGAACAAGAGTCTATGAATGTATGGATTAAAGCCTTTTCAGTGCTTGCAGCTGGCTTAGGACTAGGCGTTGCTGCTCTTGGTGGGGCTATTGGTATGGGACATACTGCTGCAGCAACTATAGCTGGAACAGCAAGAAATCCGGGTCTTGGCGGAAAATTAATGACAACAATGTTTATCGCCCTTGCGATGATAGAAGCTCAAGTTATCTATGCTCTTGTTATCGCTCTTATCGCACTTTATGCAAATCCTTTTATCGCTTTTGCTTAAAAATCAAGCCTCTTCTTTAGAGGCTTTTATTCCATGCGGTTATGGTGGAATTGGTAGACACGCTATCTTGAGGGGGTAGTGCGCTTCGCGTGTGCGAGTTCAAATCTCGCTAACCGCACCATTTTATCTATCTTAGATTTCCTTTTATAATTATAATACTGCTTCTTTGTACTTGCTCATTTTTGCAAAGCTTGTTTTAACTTTAACATTTTTATTTAAAATCAAAAAAAGACTAAAAAATATTTAAATTTTGCCGATTTTGTGAATGGAAAATAAATTTTAAGGCAAGACAATGACAATTAATTCTTACAATACAGGTTTAAATTTCACATTTTCAAAACCTGTCGCTACACAAAATGAGGAAAAAGATAAACAAAACGCTCAAGCACAGCAAGATAATGCGAATTTAAATACAGCAAATACACTCGCAAATTCTCAAAACAACAAGCAACAAACAAAAAGTGAAAATGCTTCAAATTCTACTCAAGAAAGTTCTTCAAGCGATATTATAAAAAATATAAGTGCTGAGGCAACTGAAAAGTTGAGCCAGACAACAAGTAGCAAAGAAGATGATCAAAAAGAAAAAAATGCCCTAGATAAACTCAAAGAACAACTAAAAATGCTTCAACAACAACTCGAAAAAACAAGTGATATGGATCTTAAAATGCAGCTCCTTTCGCAAATCGTCGTTCTCATGGCACAGATTGCCGAGCTTCAAAAGATCTTAGGCAATAGCGATGGCTTGAGTTTTGAAGCCTAAAATCAAATTTTTTAAGGCTATGATATGCCTTTTATAGCAAGATATCCAAGGCTGATAAAAATATCTTGATATCAAAAAAATAATGTCTAAAAAACCAAAATAAGCTTTGTGGTATAAAATCAACAATGATAAATGAAGCAAATAAAGAGACAAAAACAAAGAATGTTTTTACTCCAAAGCTCCTATTTTGCTTTCTTCGTGGTGGATATATTGCTCATCATTTTCCAAAGTATCGACAAAGCGTCCTATCCTCTCCCAACGTATATTTTTGTTCTCGTCCCAAGAAAAATATGTAAACCAAGGCGTGCCAACGATAAGCTTGTAAGGCACAGAACCCCAAAAACGACTATCATTTGAATGATCGCGATTATCACCCATCATAAAATACTCATCTTGAGGCACAGCATAATAATACGCATTTGCCCCATTCGCACCCACTTCACCAAAACCTGATAAAACAACAGGTTGCATAGCAAAGGCATTTCTGCTTAGATAAAGATTATAAGTTGCCTCCATATCCACTCGCTCATCAGTATGTATGCCTTTTTGTTTGTAAGGTTCTTTAACAAAAATTTGATTTTGAATATAAACGATACTATCTGCATAGTTTTGCTTCATATATGCATCGCCCTCGCTCATCTTAACATACAAAGTCGAACCAACCATCACAACTTCATCACCACCCTTTGCCACAAGACGTTTAACAAAATGAACTTTTGGATCAAGTGGATTGCGAAAGACGACTATATCACCGCGTTGGGGCTCTTTACCACGAAGCAAATGTCCATCGCCGTTAAAATCTGGTAAAATAGGCACTTCAATCCAAGGAATATGTGGAGTTGGCAAACCATAACTAAATTTTTTTACAAATAAAAAATCCCCAACCAAAAGCGTATTTTTCATCGAGCCACTCGGTATAGTAAAAGCTTGAATAAAGAAAAAAATCACGAGCAAAACGATGATAATTGTGCCTGTCCAAGATTGTGAGAATTTATGAAGACTCTTAAGTTTTTGCATTTTTTTCCTTAAAATAAGCTTTTATCTTAGAAGCTGTTTTGCGAATTTAAAAGTTGCATTTTAAACTAAACAAGCAAATGAACGCTTAATTTTCAAATTTAACGCGGTTTTTAGCTGCTTTGATAGTATTTTTCAAAAGCATAGCTATAGTCATAGGACCCACACCGCCTGGAACTGGTGAGATGAAGCTTGCTTTTTTACTTACTTCTTCAAAATCTACATCGCCCACAAGCTTATCATTAACGCGGTTTATCCCTACATCAACAACGATTACGCCTTCTTTTACCATATCGGCTTTTAAAAGCCTAGCACACCCAGCCGCAACGACGATTAAATCGGCTCTTTTGGTGTATAAACTTAAATCTTTTGTTTTGATATGACAGATACTTACACTTGCTCCTTCATTTAAAAGCAAGGTTGCCATAGGGCGTCCTACTATATTTGAAGCTCCTATAACCACAGCATCAAGCCCACTTAACTTTATACCATAGCTTTTTAAAAGATGAATCACGCCTTGTGGAGTACAAGCTACAAATCCACCTTTTAAATTTGAGTTCAAACAGCCTACATTAAAGGGATGAAAGCCATCAACATCTTTATTTGAATTGATACTTTCAAGCACTATATTTTTGTTGATATGAGCTGGCAAGGGAAGTTGCACTAAAATTCCATCAATGCTATCATCATAATTTAAAGTATTAATAAGAGCTAAAAGCTCATTTTGTGTCGTTTGTTCATTGAGCTTATAAACCAAAGACTTTATTTTACACGCTTCGCAAGCTTTGGCTTTGTTATTTACATAAGTATTGCTTGCTGGATCATTGCCTACTAAAACTACAGCCAAACAAGGCTCTATCCCTTGCTCTTTAAGCTTTTTAGCCTCATTTGCTACTTCTGTTTTGAGTTCTTGGCTGATTTTTTTTCCGTCAAGTAAAGTCATCATTTTTCCTTGAATTTATAGCTTTTTTTATAAAAAAAATTGTATCATAATAAAACTTTTTTTTCATTAAAGATAGACAATAAAGGTAAAAAAAATTGAAACTTATGATTTTATGTGTATTTGGGCTAAGCTTTGCTTTAGCTGAAGACTTTATCACTTTAAAAGAATACGCAAAAATGCTCTATGAAAATCCTCGTGGCATATCGTGCAAAGAATGCCACGGAGCCGATGGAGCTTCGCAGGTTTTGGGTTATTATACCAAAAAAGGCGAGAAAGAGCCTTTCATCGTGCCAAGCATACAAAATTTAAGCTTTGAAGCATTTAAAGAGGCTTTGCTTGAGGATAAAAATACAAAAAGCATAATGCCTACTTATTCGCTTACACCAAGTGAGATTATTACGCTTTATAATTACATACAAGAACTTAACAAGGAGAAAAAATGACAAATAAAAAAGCCTTTAAACAAGCTTGTGAGCTTATCGTTGGTGGGGTTGATTCGCCTGTTCGTGCTTTTAGTGCGGTAGGTTCAAATCCTTTATTTATCGACAAAGGTAAAGGAGCTTTTATCAGCGATATAGAAGGTAAAAGCTATATAGACTTCGTGCAAAGCTGGGGACCTTTGCTCTTTGGACATTGTGATAAAGACATTACAAAGGCTTGTGAAAAAGCTTTGAAAAAAGGCACGAGCTTTGGAGCACCAACCCTTTTAGAAACACAGCTTGCCAAACTTGTCTTAGAAAATTTCAAACATCTTGATAAGATCCGCTTTGTAAGCAGTGGCACAGAAGCGACAATGAGTGCCATTCGCCTTGCAAGAGGCTTTACAAGACGCGATAAAATCTTAAAATTTGAAGGTTGCTATCACGGACATAGCGATTCTTTGCTAGTAAGTGCTGGTTCTGGGCTGGCTACTTTTAATACCCCAAGTTCTTTAGGGGTTTTAAAAGATTTAGCTAAACACACTTTGGTAGCAAGTTATAATAATATAAAAAGCGTTGAGGCTCTTTTTGATACACATAAAGATATAGCTTGCGTTATCATCGAGCCAATCGCTGGAAATATGGGGCTTGTGCCAGCAAAGGCTGAATTTTTAGAAGAACTTGCTAAGCTTTGCAAAAAACACGGCACGCTTTTGATCTTTGATGAAGTGATGAGTGGATTTAGAGCAAGCTTAAAAGGCTCTTTTGGCATAAATGGCATAAAGGCTGATCTTGTAACCTTTGGTAAGGTTATAGGCGGAGGCTTGCCTGCGGCTGCTTTTGCTGGTAGGGCTGAGATTATGGATTTACTAAGTCCTTTGGGTGGAGTGTATCAAGCAGGAACGCTAAGTGGCAATCCTTTAGCCATGGCAGCTGGTATAGCAAGCCTAAAAAAAGCGATGAAAGATAAAATGCTTTATACTAAGCTTGCAGATCTTGGCGCAAGGCTGATGAAAGGCTTTAAAGAAGGTGCAAGCTCAAAAGGCATAGCCTTGCAAACAACTTGCGTTGGTTCTATGTTTGGCTTTTTCTTTAATGAAAATGAGGTTTTAAACTATCAAGATGCTTTAAAAAGCGATCTTAAGCTTTTTGCTAAATTTCATCAAGCTATGCTAAAAAGAGGCGTTTATCTGGCTTGCTCTCAGTTTGAAACAGGCTTTATCTGCGATAAAATGGATAAAAAGCTTATCGATGAAGTGTGTGAAAAAGCCTATGAAAGCTTTAAAAGTCTATGAGTAAAAGAGCAAAATTTATCAAAAAAGGCATAGAAGCAGCTGATGGCTTAAGTCTTGGAATTTCTATGGTTGTGGCTGTGCTTATAGGGGTTGGCTTGGGGTATTTGCTTAAAAAATACACAGGTATAAGCTGGCTTTTTTGGTTAGGCGTATTTATAGGCGTAGCAGCAGCGATTTTAAATGTATATAAAGCCTATAAAGCCCAAGTAGCAAGCTATGAGGAGTTTAAAGATGGGGTGCGTTATGCTCCTAAAGACTTAAAAGAAGATGATGAGGATTTTGATGAGGGTAAATTTGATCGATGAATGAGCTTTCAAACCTTGCAAAACAAGCTTTTATACAGCAAAAAAGCAAGCTTTTTATAAGCCTTTTATGCTTTCATTTGCTTGTGCTTTTTATAAGCTTTGCTTTTAAGGGCTTAAGCTTGGCTCTTTTTTTAAGCTTTGAATTAAGCTTTTTTGGAGCTTTCTTTATCTTTTTAAGCTCGTATTTAAACTATAAAAAATTTATTTTAAGAGAACTTGAAAGCTTAAACATTAGCCCAAAGCCCTTGTGTATTTGGTATAAAAAAGCCCCAAAAAAGCTTGTATTTGTCAAATTTTTAGACGCAAATGCCGATTTAAAACCAAGATTTAAGAATTTTTTATGGTTTTTTAGTGCCTTAAAAATGCTTGTGTATATAGTGTTTGTGCTTATTTTTTTATTTTTGCAAAAAAATGGATATTTAAGCATTTTTGGCTTATTTGCTGGTATCTTTGCCTTACTTATAGGCATTTTGTGTTTTGGAGTGGTGATTAGAAAAAAATGAGTGCGTATAGAAGAACGATGAAAAGCCTTGGGGCTTTGTTTATCTCGATGATCTTTGTTTTTGCGGGTTATGCGCTTATCGTTTCTTCAGTGGGCGTGATCCTTAAAGAGGCTGGAGTTTCTTCTTTTGGTATAGGACTTGTTAATTCTTGCTTTTTTCTAGGCGCACTTTTAAGCACCATAAGCGCTCATAAAATCATTACAAAGATAGGGCATATAAGGGCTTTTGGGGTGTTTGGCTCGTGCTTTGCTATTTGCATTATCTTGCACTCTATAAGTGATGCGATTTGGTTTTGGACGATTTTAAGGCTGGTGCTTGGGTATTGTTATTATGCTTTTTTAATGCTTATTGAATCATGGATTAACGATAAAGCAAAAAATGCTAATCGCTCAAGGGTTTTAAGCCTTTATGAGATCACTTTTTATCTTGCGCTTGGTAGTGGTACCCTACTTCTTGCTTTAAATTTAAACAAATATGAAATTTTCATCATTTCAGCTTGTCTCATTATGTTTTCATCTTTGCCTTTAAATCTTATCCGTATCAAAGAGCCTATTTTACAAAAACAAAGTCAAATTTCACTGCCTAAGGTTTTTGATCTTGTGCCTTTGGCTTTTGTAACAAGTTTTATCGCTGGTATGCTTTTAAATGGCTTTTTTTCAATGTCTTCTTTATATATACTTTTGCAAGGCTTTGAGGCAGCTCAGGTTTCTATTTTTATGTTTGCGATGATGCTTGGAAGCTTTAGTGCACAGCTTGGAGTTGGCTTTATCTCTGATAAAATAGGACGAAAATTTGCCATTATCTTGTGTGCAAGTATTGCTTTAAGCGCTACAACATTGCTTTTTTGTTTTAAGCTTGGCTTTGTGATTCAGTGCTTGCTTTCTTTTTTGCTTGGTATTGGCATAGGACCGCTTTATGCCTTAGCTTTAGCACGTGCTAATGATATGCTTGAGGATAAAAGCAAATTAGTTGAGCTTAACCGCTCGGTGCTTTTTTGCTACTCGCTTGGCTCTTTACTCTGCCCTACTCTTTTGGGTGCTTTAATGCAGTATTTTTCATATCAGGGCTTTACACTTTTTTATCTGTGTGCTTTGGGCTTTTTAATCCTTTTTGCGATTAATAAGCCAAATATAAGGAAAAATCATGATTAATCCCTCTGTAGCTTCAAGCCAAGTTGTTCAAACAAATAATAATTTAAATTTAAACAAAACAGATTCAAAAACTGAAAACAAAAACGATAGACTTACAAGTGATAAAAGCAATTCAAAAGAAGCTCTAACAGAGGCTTTAAAGAAAAATTTAGGACTTTCAAACACCACATTACCCACAAAAGAGCTTAGCACAAACAGCGAGGAGCTCAATTTAAAGCTTAAAGAACTTGTCAATAAGCTCTTAAATCAACTTGGCACTAAAGACAGCTCAAAGCTCATCGAGCAAGGAGAAAAGCTTAATTTTGCTCCAAATTTTAGCAACGAGCTTAAATTTCTTGCTAATGAGATGAAAAAAAATGAAATTTTTAAGGATTTATTTGCAAAGCTAGAGCAAATTTTAAAGCCAGCAAGCCAAATGAAAGCTGATAATCTTGCTCCTTTGTTTAAAAACTCAGGCGTATTTTTTGAAGCAAAGCTCAAAGACGCGCTAAATAAAGAACAGCTCCCAAGCAGTTTTCACAGCCTTTTAAACACTATAAAATCCCTTTCAAGCCCAAAAATAGCCACTCAAATCATAGCCCTAGCTGGCAAAGAACTTGACGCAAAAAGCTCTTTAAATGAGCTTAAAAACATCATACAAAATCAAAAAAATGAAAATACAAACCTTCTTAAAGAAAGTGCTTTTAAAACCCTACTTTCACTTGGTTCAAAACTTGAAAACTTTAAACTTTATATCAGTAAAAATCCAAATTTAGCCCAAGAAAAACTCAGCCAAATCGCAAATAATATACTCTCAAAACTTGAAAAACTTGAACCACAATTCAAACAAGAGCTTTCAAAACCTCAAAATTTAGCCCTAAAAGATACAAATTTTTTAAAAGATTTAAATCAAAGCTTTATGAAGCTTAAAGAAACGCTTAAAGACATCATTCAAGCTAAGCCTTTTACGCCTCAAAACACCCAAAATACTCAAGATAAAAGCCCAAGTTTTAATGCTTTTGTTAAGGTTGAAACAAATGTTAAAGAAGAACAAACAAGCCCTAAAGCTCCTTCATCAAATGTAGAATTTAAAGATGAAAAAAATGAAACTACGCAAAAAAATGAAGTCAATAAGGATTCAAACACCAACAAAAACACACAAGAGCTTCTTCAAGATGAGAAGCAAGAAGTGTTAAAAACTAATCAAAATGATGAAAAAACTCAGCCCAAAGACAGCAATTCAAAGACAAATGAAACCCAAAACAAAGACACAAATGAAAAGCTAAATTCAAACGAACAAAACAAAGAAAAGCTCACTCAAGATGAAACGCTCTTAGATGAAAATACTCAAGAAACAACTCTTAAAGAAGGAAAAGAAGGCATTAAAGAAAACCCAAAAGAAGCTGCTAAAGAAAGTGTTAAAAATGAAGCAAGTAAGGATTTAAACAAAGATGTAACTAAGGATATAAGCAAAGAAATCAGCAAAAACACCAAAGAAATACCAAAAGAAAACGCGACTCAAGCCCTAAAAGAAGGTCCTAAAAATCCACAAAATACCCAAACAAACACAAATTTAAACACACAAAACACCCAAGCTTTGCCAGAAAAAATGATACAAACACAAGCTAGTGAAGCCAACAAAGCCATACAAAATTTAGAAGCTAAGGTAAAAAACCTCGTCTTTTCAAATGAAAAAACCCAAATGCTTGAGCTTGAGCAACTCAGCAAAGATATAAACACTTTAAATAGAAAGCTCAATGAAAGCCTTAAACAGCTTGATTTAGGTGCTAGTGAAGCTAAAAGTAATTTAAGCGAACTTAAAAATCTAACGCATAAAATGCAAAATGCAAGTAAGGATTTAGCTCAAATTGCTACAAAAAATGAACATGAGGTTATAAATGAGCTAAAAAGTGATATAAAATCCACACTTTTACAGGTTTCAAATTTAGCCAAAAGCACAGATAATGAGGCTATTGCTAATCAAGCTAATCGCCTTTTAGCTCAAATTGAGATGAACCAGCTTATGTCTTTAGCTAATGAAAGCATAAACACTTATCTGCCTTTTTTTTGGGAGGATTTAAACGACTCAAAGCTTGTGTTTAAAAGGGGCAAGAAAGATAAATTTTTCGCTCAAATCAAGCTTGAGTTTGCTAAACTGGGCGAGCTTGATATACTCATAGCCTTAAATAATGAAAAATACATTGATATTAATATCATGGCAGAAGATAAGGAGTTTAGAAAGCGAATTTATGAAAACGCTCACGAGCTTAAAAGAGCGATCAATAAAGCTGGACTTTTAAGCTCAAATTTCTTTGTAGGCGATATAGTGCGAAGTAAATTTGATCAAACGCATGCTGGTATAAGGGATTATGATCTGCAAATGGGTATAGATAAAAAGGCGTAAAATGGCGAAAAGTTCTATCAAAAAAGCCGTCGCACTAGGCTATAATCAAGAAAGCAATCAAGCCCCAAAAGTCCTTGCCACAGGTAAGGGTGAAAGTGCGGCAAAGATGATAAGTCTAGCCAAAGAACACGGCGTGCCTATCAAAGAAGATGAAGACTTAGTCGAGATACTTTCCAAGCTTGATTTGGGCGATGAAATTCCACCAAATATGTATAAAGCTGTGGCTGAAGTCTTTGCTTTTATCTATCAAATGGCAAATAAAAAGTAAAAATACACAACCACGCCCAAGCTATAAAATTTCACATTTTATAGATTTTTTATCATAGACAAAGCAAAGAAGATGAAATTTACTTTCATCAAATTAGTATTTATATGAAAAACTCATCACATAGGTGCGTCCTCTGGCAGCATTATTAAAGGCTGATACATCGCCATTTATATTGCTTGATGAAGAATTATAAGTGTAAAGAGCGTTCATATAATTCCTATCTTGCAAATTTTGCACCTCGCCTTTGATAGTGAAATTTTTAAAGGGTTCTATGCTTGCATATAAGTCAATAATGGTTGGAATTTCCGGTAACTCTTCGCTTGAAACACCATAAACAAGATTTTCTGACAAAGGATTAATCCTTTTTGCTTTACCGGTATATTTAAACAAACTCCCTAAAACAAGTTTTTGGCTAAAAAGCCTCGTGCCAATATCCAAAGTGCCATAATCTTGTGGAAGTTCTGAAAATTGCGAAGCATTCATTCCCATGCCCGGAGCTGAAGCTGAAGAGAGAGAATGTGGATAAGAAGCCTTGCTGTGCGTGTAGCTTAATCTTGTGTAAAATACATTCAAATCAAAATTAAACTCAAGCTCCATACCTTGAAATTTGGCTTCATCGTTTAAACGAGGCACGAATACAGGATTGTCAGGGTTATCCCAAGCGTCATAAATATAGTTTTTGATTTTGGTATGAAAATACACTACTTTAAAACCCGTAAAGCTTTCTTGATCAAGCAAAAAGCCTTTAAAAAAGCTATTAAAGCCTATTTGATAGGTAGTTGCGCTTTCTGGCTTTAAAAAGACATTGATATTGCCTCCGCCTGCGCCTGAAGTAAATTGTTCTTGGACATTTAAAGCTCTTGTGCTTTGTGTATAACTTGCAAAAGGTGTAAAAAGTTCATGAAAGTTTAGAGCTAAAATTGAAGAAAAATTTAAATAATCATCTTTTTTTTCAAAAGGTTTGAAATTTGGTGGATTTGTCATATCATAATACTGCCCGCAAAATTCTCTCTTTGTGCATCTACCAACTTCTCCTGAAAGTTTTGAATGTGTGAAATTTAAATTTGTATTTAAATGAATGATTTCATAATTTAAATTTGTATCAAGATAAGCA
This sequence comes from Campylobacter sp. MIT 12-8780, assembly GCF_006864535.1. Classification (NCBI taxonomy): domain Bacteria; kingdom Pseudomonadati; phylum Campylobacterota; class Epsilonproteobacteria; order Campylobacterales; family Campylobacteraceae; genus Campylobacter; species Campylobacter sp. MIT 12-8780. The sequence goes on along the minus strand of NZ_QHLL01000003.1, from coordinate 1,050 downwards.
CTGCTTAATTCTTGTGTGCCTTGAGGTAAAAATGCAACAGCAGTTTCTAGATTAATATCATAAGCCCCTTGTGGATATTTTGTTCTGTTCCATTTGAGTTTTTTTCGGTAGTCATTTTTTTGATAGTTTGCTCCCAAAGTAAAATCAAAGCTTAAATTTTGGGCTAAATCGATTATGCTTTTGTTATTTAAATCTAGAACAAAAGCTTTGTTAAAGGACTTTACATCATCAAAATATCTATCTACTGGCAGAGTAATCCATATAAAATCTTGATCAAAATCTTGCATATTTTCAGTATAAGCAGCAAGAAAATTTATGTCAAAATATGAAGAATTTGGATTTAAATTATAGTTTAATTGATAATTATTGCTAGAAATTTCCCTACCTGCTAAGTGAGTTTCATAACGTCTATACGAAAAAATCGCTTTTTGATTGTCTTTAGGAGCAAATTCAAATTTAAGCAAATGACTTTGCGGTCTTTGTTCTAAATTTTTAGCAATAATAGAAGGTGGGATATTTGGATCAGAAGTATCAGTGCTAGAGCCTCCGCCACCTATCCTATAATCTTGTGAAATATTTCGCCCACTAAAAGCATACATCGCTCCTGCATAGCCTCCATTAAGAATACTATAGGATTTTTGTGCAAAGGCTATCATATACGAATGTCCTAAGCCATTTGTGCCATAGCTGTATTTGCTTAAAAGCCCAAAATTTTTGCCCTCGCTTACTATATCATCTATGCCTATGGTGCGAAAATTTGCACTTCCCATTAAAGCGTTGTTTCCGCTTGCTCCGCTAAAAGTGCCTTTGTTTATATCAAGTCCTATGATAAAATTTGGATCAATGAGTGTGCTAAAAGCCGAAGTTCCTGTTTCTGACATACCGCCCGGAGTTGGATGAGCGGTAGAATTTAGCCTATCCTCACTCGTGCCAAAAAAGGTTTGAGGCACACCATCGATCATGGTATTTACCCTGCCAAGTCCAGTCATACCTCTTATATTAACCGAAACGCCACCTTGTGAAGGATCAACTTGCGTATAAGCACCCGGA